>JBNNED010000345.1:0-8438 GCA_050285825.1 Verrucomicrobiales bacterium
CAAGCCCGAGACCGGCATCCCAGCGCGGGATGTTCCACTGGGCACGCAAGATGGCGTCGATGAGCGGGCGCAGGGCGCTGCCGGGCTCGCGGGTCGTGCGAAGGCTGAAGTGGTAGGCCAGCATGCGGTCGATCGACGAGGGAGGTGTTTTCAAGTCATTGGGGCTGAAGGTTTTGGAGAGGGTGATGCCGGGACGGTCGCTGCCGAGGGAAGCTCCGAGCATGTTGGTGGGGGAGGTGGAGGCCACGACTGTGTTGTTGACCGAGCTGCCGCCCGCTGGGATTTGGTCGCGGGCGAAGGGGGTGAAAAAGGCGGAGGAGACCTCGTAATCACCGCCTTTTTGGTCGGAGCCGAGACTGAGAGCAGGCACTTGCGGGGTGAATTCGACTTGGAAATTAACATCGCCGACGAGCGGGCCGGTGAGCTCGACAGTGCCGATGGCGCTTTCGTTGAGAATGCCCTGAATGTTCTCGCTCATCGACTGGTCATCGACTTCCGCTCCGATGTTGCGGTTTCTGGCGAAGCCAAAGATCTGGCTCGTGCCGGGTTTGAGGAGGATGTTGCCGGGAGCGTGGGCTTGCAGCTTGTCATGGAGAGCCCGGAGGCGGGTGAAGGCTCCTTCCACGCTGACGAGAGCCTCGGGGTATTTGATGAGGCGGGGGCCGGAGCCGGAATCGGTCTGGGCGCGGACGGCGATATTGTAGGGATTGTATTCCGAGAACCAGAGCTGGGCATGAGTCGTCAACTTGGCTGGTGTCGTCCCGTTCGCGTCATGGTATTCCAGCCAGACGTTCTGCTGGAGGTTGGAGAGGATGGGGAGGATGGGATTGCGGACGTAGTGGGAGCCGTTCCCGTAAACAGTCGGGCTGCCGTAGGGGTGTTGGTCTTCTTTCAGTTGGTGCGGGGGCCAGTTGGCGGTTCCGATTGTGCCCGAGCCGTTGAGGAACTTGTGCTTCAGGAAAGTTGTCATCTGGAGGTAGGGCGTGCCGCCAGAGAGTTCGATGTGCTTTTTGAGGTTATAGTAATCACGGAAAATCGACCAGTTGATATAGCCGTATTGTGTCAGGTCGGACGCGTCGCTTTGTTTGTCGTGATCGACGAGAAGGTATTTTTCGGGGTCGGATTCCGGAAAGACCTGGCTGAAGACGGAAGGTTTCTCGAAGGCGATGGTGAGGTCTTTTTTCAGTCCCCCGAGACGGGTGTCGGCTAGGACGCCGGTGGAGCGCGTGGTGTAGCTGAAAAATTTATCGCGGACGAGCTCGGGCGAGGCGTCGAGGAAACGCAGTTCGCCGAGGGAGCCGAGTTTCTGCAGCTCTTCGCGATCATCGGCACTCACCGTGTCCATGTCTTCCCAAAGATCGAGCGGGCTGGTCGTGGCGAGGAGGCCGGCGGAAAGAGGAAGGCCGTCGACGAGTTCTTCGTTGTGGACGCGCGGGTCGCTGGGGGCGAGTTGGGCCTTCGTGCCCTCGTCGTCCACGATCCAAGCGTAGGCACCTGTGACCGTGCCATCGCTTTCCTTTAGGAAAACGCGGCCCGCTTGCAGGGCTTCTCCGCCGGTGTGGGTGGCCAGGTCGAGGCTCTGGGCGCCGATGAGGGCAACGGGATCGTGGAGGGGCTGATTGGCATCGCCATCGAGAAGCCCGGAGAGGAGCCAAACGACGTCTTTGGAATCACTCCCCATTTGAGTGCTGCCATCACTGTGGGAAACGCCCGTCCACCAGGCGCGCGCGCTGGCGGAAGGGATGCTGAGAGCGAGTCGGGGATCAGTAGCGAGGACGCTGGCCCGGGCCGAGGCGCGGGTGTCCGGGCCCAGATGTTCCTGGAGCTCCCCGAGAGCGACCATGAGAGCGAAGCGGGCATTTTGCTGGGCGATTTGCTGGTGGCTGAGCTGACCCGTGCGGCGTTGGGTGGTGGCGGCCAGGGTGAGAAAACCGATGGCAATCACGGCCAGAAGCAGGAGGAGGGAGATGCTGACGATCAAGGCAAAGCCTTGGGGATGACGAGCTTGGGAAGACCGAGATTTTCTCATAAGGATGAAGCGTGAGTGTAATTTATATGTAATTACGGTTTCTTTCTGATCACGTCAACCCTATTTTACCTGCCAGCTTCCTCCTGCAGTCGTCTGAATCCGGGATTTTGGGCATGGGAGGTTCTAAAAAATCCCGCAGGTCGGGTGTCGGCGGGGTGGGATGGGCGCGCTGGATTCCGGATTCTCCTCTTGCCAAACGCCTCTTCCCAGTAAGTTTTACCTCCATGCATAAGATCGCCGTCTTCGTCTTGCTATTCGCCATCTCCCTCCGCGCCAGTCACGAAGGCAGGACCAAGACAATCAAAGTCACTGCCAAGCCCACCGCAACCATCGACCTCGTCTTGTCCGAAACCGACCTCGTCACCAAAGCACTCGCGGCGTGGAAAGCAGAAGGCCGCGCTGACCGGGAAAAAGAACTTGAGCAAAAAATCGTCAAAGCTGCGGACAAGGAAATGAAATACTTGGAGCGCATCTTCGGAGACGAGCCTGCCGGAGGTCACTCCCTCTGGATCTCCATGCACGGCGGCGGAAATGCGCCTCCCCGCGTCAATGACCAGCAATGGCAAAACCAAATTCGTCTCTACGAACCCAAAGAAGGTATCTACCTCGCTCCCCGCGCCCCCTCAGACACCTGGAACCTTTGGCACGAAGGCCACATCGACCCACTCTTCGACCGCCTCATCGCCAACTACGTCATCTGCCGGGGCGTCAATCCTGACAAAATCTATCTCATGGGTTACTCCGCGGGTGGCGACGGTGTCTATCAGCTCGCCCCTCGCATGGCCGACCGCTTCGCCGCCGCCGCCATGATGGCCGGCCACCCGAATGAGACCAAGCCCGATGGCCTTCGCAACCTTCCCTTCTATCTCTACATGGGTGGCAACGACGGAGCCTACGACCGCAACAAAATCGCTTCCCAGTGGAAAACCGACCTCGCCGCCCTTCGCGAAAAAGACCCCGAAGGCTATGAGCACAAAGTCACCATCTACGAAGGAATGGGCCACTGGATGAACCGCAAGGACGCCGAAGCCCTCCCCCTCATGGCCGCCCAAACCCGCAATTCCTGGCCCAAGAAAGTCATCTGGCTTCAAGACGACCGCACCCACGAGCGCCTCTACTGGCTTGGCGTCAAGCCCGAGGGAGCTGTCAAAGGCCGTCGACTCGTCGGCACCGTCGAAGGCCAGACCATCGCCATCACCGGCGACGACGTCTCCGGCCTCAAGCTCTGGCTCAGTGACGAACTCCTCGATCTCGACCAGGAAGTCACCGTCACCCTCAACGGCAAGGAAGCCTTCAAAGGCAAAGTCGAACGCAGCGAAAAAGTCGCCCGCGAATCCCTCAATCATCGCAGCGGCATGGTCGCGACGGCATTGTTGGAACTCACAAAATGACTAACATCGGCTTCGTTGAAATCCCCGAGTGTCTTTATTTACCAATGAGTGAAACTAAGCGGTAACATGGCTGAGTCGCTTCTCGAGGAAAATCAAGGCGTAAGGCGCGCGTCGTGCTAGCATCACAAGCAACTAATAACGCCGATGACACCGATGACACCGGAAAACGGCCAGCTTCTTCAGGCAACACGCAGCCTGTCATGCACCACACTTAAAAAACTCCATTAAGTGGATGGGCGCTCAGATACGCTGTCGGCGTGCCAAAGTAGTGAGTGCGAAGAGCCCCAGCAGGAGGGTGTTAGGTTCGGGAATCGAGTAAAGGAGGTCAGAAACTGCCAGGGCGTTATCTGATAGACGAAACTCGTCAAAATTGGCGTCCGCCACCCAGTCGTTGGCTCCATTGTTAAAGGCTCCTCGGCCAATCGTCCAATTGCGTCCGCCGACCGTGTCCCCAGTGTATCCCGTTGCCGTCCCGAGGAGATCGTAGGCCATGGTACCTTCATTGTAACGGTAGGCGGAGAGGGTTCCCGCAGCGGAATCAGCGACGATGGACAAGTGATACCATTCGTCTTCATTGAATGTGGAGACATCAATGAGGTTCAGAGCGGTGGAGTCCCAGGTCACACCGTCGGTTGTTCGTACTTCAAGGATGAGATCCCCGTCATCGACCGCAAATCCGACTCCGTCGGGATTCGCATCCGTCCGGCCAAAGCGCATCAAGCGAAAAGGCTGCACCGCGTCATTGGATAATCCGTCGATTTCTACAAAGGTTTGGTATCCGGCGTTCAGGGAAGTGCCGTTTGGTCGGAAGCTCAGCTCGACCGTGAAGTCGGTCAACGCGGAAATCGGCGAGGCCGTGTAAAGGTCACCGTTTGTATTTCCCGGGTAACTCGCACCTGCGGAAGCGGCCCGGATACTGGAATTGTTACTGGCCAGACCATAGGGCGTGAGGGAAGTGTCCGCCCTAGGTGACATTCGTGCTGTCCGTGCCTGTGTCATAAGCGAGCATATCAGGACCGGGGCCTGCGGAGTTGACAGTTGCGTCGCCTGCGTTATCGGAGACGTAAGAACCCGCTGTGCCGTCCTCAAAACGGTAGTGGGCAAGGGTCGCAGCAGGTGCCTGGAGGGAGACAATGAGGCTGCCACCGCTCAGAATGAGGGTGAGGGGGGATGTTTTCATGGATCGTGTTTCTACGTTTTGTGATGTTATGGATCAAGGGAACTCGAAGCTCATCAGTCCCGCCATGACCACTCGGGGAGGCGGATGAGTTCGCCGCCTTTTTGGGCGGATTCGTGGGCGAGGATACCGGTGAGGGTGATGTTGGCGGATTCGACGGCGTTGGGGTAGCTGTCTTCGCCGCTGTTGAGCATTTGCAGGAACTGGTGGACGAGATGGGGGTGGGAGCCGCCGTGACCCGCGCCCTGGGTGAAGGAGAGGTGCTCCTCGCCATCGTCGCCGCCATAAACGCCGCCGGTGGTGAAGGGGCGGATTTCCTCGGGGAGGCGCTCGGCAAAGTCCGGGGCGCTCACTTGCGAGGGGATTTCCGGTTCGGGCTTTTTCGCGGTGTGGAGGACGAGCGGTTCGTGCTCGATGAGTGGCCACTCGACGGCTTTTTTCGAGCCGTAAACCTCGATCGATTCGCGATATTGGCGGGCGACATCGAAGAGAGAACGGTAGATGTGGGCCGAGAGATCGGAGTCTTTGAACTTCACGTGCGTGGTCTCGACGGCGAAGGGGGAGCCGTAGTAGCCGTGGAGTTCCTCGCGGATGGTGCCGGAGGGGAAGCAGGAGACGTATTCCGCCTCGTTCCGGGCGATACCGAGGGCGGGGCCGACGCAGTGGGTGGCGTAGTGCATCGGCGGCATGCCCTTCCAGTAGTCCGGCCAGCCGTCCATGTCCTGCTGGTGGGAGGCTTTGATGAACTGGAGTTTGCCAAGCTCTCCTTTGTCGTAGAGATCCTTCATGTAAAGAAACTCGCGGGCGTAAACGACGGTCTCCATCATCATGTATTTGAGACCCGTTTCTTTCGTCAGCTCAACGATTTTCCGGCAGTCTTCCACGCTCGTGGCCATGGGCACGGTGCAAGCCACGTGCTTGCCGGCGCGGAGGGCGGCGAGGGACTGCTCGGCGTGCGCCTGGATCGGCGTGTTGATGTGAACGGCGTCGATCGATGGTTCGGCGAGAAGTTCCTCGTAGGAGGTGAAGCGGCGCTCTTCCGGGATGCCGTATTTGTCACCGACTTCCTTGAGCGACTCCGCGTTGCGTTGGCAAATGCTGATTTCGCCACAGAGCGGGTGGCGCTGGTAGATGGGCAGGAATTCGGCACCGAAGCCGAGACCAATGAGAGCGATGGAGTTCATGTTAATTGTTATTGGTTAATTGTTATTGGTTATTTGTGACTCGTTACGGACTTTGGTTTTTGAGTTTTTGAATTTTTAGGTTTTTCGGCGCCTAGGTTTTTCGACGCTTAGGGTTTGAGTTCTTTGGCGGTGTAGGGGAGTTTTTGGCTTTGGGTGGCGGCGCGGATTTTCTTGATCTCGTCCGCACTGACCGGGCGGGCGTCGTTTTCCCAATTCTGGCGGGCGTAGGTGAGGACGTCGGCGATTTGCTGGTCGGTGAGATCGACGAGTGGCGGCATGATGCTGTTATAACTCTTACCCTTGACTTCGACAGGGCCCTGGAGGCCGCGCAGGATGATTTTGGCTGGGATTTCCGGGTCGCCCGTGAGCCAGTCTGCGCCATTGATGGGGGGGAAGGCTCCTTCCACGCCATTGCCGTCCGGTCCGTGGCAGGCGATGCAGGTGAGATTGTAAACGGCTTGGCCGCGTTCGTGGATTTCGGGATCGATCTTGAATTTCCGCTCGCGTTTCGGAGCCGTGCTGGTCTGGCTGGCGATGAGTGCCGCGAAAGGAGATTTTTTGGCTGCGAGTTTGGCAATGAGGGCTTCCTTCGCGCTCGGGGAGGCGGTTTTTCCGTAGTGGACGGCGAGGTCGTGGAGGGCGTTCTCCGTAGGATTGCCGCCGCCGGTTTTGATCAGGGAAAGGTCATCCCACCAAGCCGTGCCGGTGGCTCCGCCGTATCCTCCGAAGAGGCAGTGGACGAGGATTTCGCGTTGTCCCGAGGCCGTGGTGAAGTCCAGGCTCACGCGCGTCCAGTCGCTGTCGCCTTTCACCGCGCCACTGCGACCGCCTCCGTGGATGTTGATGAGGGCGCCCGGGCTGTTGCGGACGGGGGTGAGCTTTTCGGTGCGAATCCAGGCGGAGAACTCGTAGCGGGTGTCGGGCTCGACCCGGAGGCTGAGGGCGGCCCCGCTGTCGGATGCCTGCGTGGAGGAGATGCGCAGGGCGGGGGAGCCGTCGCGTCCGCCCGTGGGGTCGTGAGCGAGCTCGGCCCGGGGAGAGCCACTATAAATGCGGAGATCTCCCCAGGCGGCGGGTTTGCCATTGAGAGCTTCCGTGAAGCCGGGATTCGGAAGAAGGTTCGTGACTTCGGCGGATTCATTTTTCTCGCTCAGCTCGCTGGCGAGGAGGAGGTCGGCGGCGTGGGGGCGGGCAGCGACTTTCCAGGCCTCCCCCAAGGTTTGGTCTTGCAGCGTTCCGGAGCTGATTTCCGCGTGGAGAGCCTCGGCCACTTGCGGGCTGGCGGCGAGTCGGCCGAGAGCGAGGAGGAGTTCGATTTTCGTGCGGGGATCGTCTTCATTCAAACGGCCCTCATTGATGAAAAGCCGGACCAGCGTGTCGTCGAGGGGTGCGACCCGTAGGGCGGCGCGTCTGAGCCCGTGGTGGGGGGATTGCAGAGCCGCCGTGATGGTGGCGAGATCGAGTTGGCCGGTTTTTTGTAAAACCCCGAAGGCGTGGAGTCCGGCGTGGTCTTCCGCTCCGGCGTTGGCGATCAGTTTTTGCAAAGCCGGGACGTGCTGGGTGCTCGCGGACTCGCTGAGGAGTCGCTGGCTGGTGAGGCGCCAGAACTGGTTCGGGTGCGAGAGGCTGCCGACGAGGGTGGTGGGAGGGCTGTCGTCCGGACTGTTTTTCGGGAAAACTCGGTAGATACGCCCGTGTTGTTTGTCGCGGTGTGGCGTTTGGTAGGCGTTGCCTTTGCCGTTCTGGGCGGCGAGACCCGAGTTGTTTTTGTTGGGCGTCGGGTTGTGTTGCACGACGAGGTTATACCAATCACAGATCCAAACGGCACCGTCGGGCCCGACCTCGGCGCAGACCGGCGCGGACCAGGCGTCGGCCGAGTTGTAGAGATTGTTCGGGGACTGGGTCGCGGTGAAGCCGCTGCCCGCGTTGGGAGTCACTTGGAAATTGCCCACCAGCTTGCCGGTTGGTCCGCAGATGAAGGCTGTTTTTTCCTGATAGTCCTCGGGGAAGCGGGTGGCGGTGTAGAGGGCGTGCCCGGCGGCGGAGGTGTAGCGATCAAACTGGTCGACCTGCCGGATGTCCATGGAGGAAGGGAAAAACATCGGGTTGTCGTCAGCTCGCGGCGTGCGACCCTGCCTGAGTCCGGCGGCAGCGTAGGTCTCGCGCGGGAAGGTGAAATACCAGCTCGGATTGGCGTTGGCCGTCGAACCGAGGATGTCGAAATGGCTCGAAAAAGTGAGACCCCAGGTGTTGTTCGTCGTCGGCTGGAGGAATTCCATTTGGCAATACTCCTGCAGTGTGCCGTCGCTTCCCGCTTTGGGGTTTTCGGGGAGGTCGACCTTGAAGCGGAAGAGCCCCTGGGAGAACTGATGTTGCTGGCCGCCGACCGTGCCCTTGAATCCGGCGTAGCCGATGGTGGCGTAGATCCAGTTGTCCGGGGCGGCGCGGAAATTCGAGACGCCCGCGTGGGTGTCGCCCGTGCTGATGCCCTTGAAGAGCGGGAGGCGCAGGTCGGCACGGTCGTCCCCGTTCGTGTCTTTGAGGAAAAGGACTTCATCGCCATTGGTGCAGATCACGCCGCCATGGGTGAAGGCCAGGGTGGTAGGAATGGAGAGCTTTTCGGCGAAGCGCGTGAAGTTGTCGGCCTTGCCGTCGCC
>JBNNED010000346.1:0-7021 GCA_050285825.1 Verrucomicrobiales bacterium
AGGCCGGGACATGAACGGCAGGACTCCTCTCACCGTATTCAAAGCTGGAATCAAAAAAAGACCTTCCAAGAAGACACAAAAAAATCTAAATAAAGCAACCGACTAACAGGGAATGTGTCAGGTAATTACCGTCACTTTACACTCTTAGTCTGTGAGATAGGGCCTGAAGAAATTATGATCGATTTCAAATACTGTTTTCGGGTTCACGCCAATTTCTTCTTTCTCGAGCATTCGAACAAGCTCCTTTCCGTCGACTAACTCGATCGGTGGGGCTCCTTCTCTTGCTGCTTCACGCTTCGCATCTTCGGAGAAGATACCAGTAGTAATCATTATGCCTTTTTCGGCTCTCCCGATCATTGCATTGCGAAGGTCCCCGACCTGAGCCCTAGACACGGTCTGCTTGTATCTCTTACACTGGAATATCACCTTGAATGATACAAACGGGTTAATCTGCAAAACCCCATAACCATCAACTCCACCATCCTTTCCGATTGGTGTAACCTCAACTCGCTCGAAACCATAAATGCGGAGCAGATACTTACAGAATCGCTCGAACCCATTTGGTGTCATGCTTTGTAAGACGTTCAACAAATTATCCGTCTCCTCCATAGCCTCATCGTCCGAATCAATGAGGCCTCTTGCTGAAATACTTTCCTTCTCCTTCTCTTTTTCTTTGCGCTTTTGGGCGTGGATCTCGACCCACTTCTTGAAGATTGCACGTGAATCCTCGATGCTCAAAGAGGCTTTCTTTCCCTCTTCGGTCAGTGTCCAAATTCCACGCTTTGCCGAGCCCACTAAGCCCTCCCACACTAAATATTGCCTCGCCCAGCAGACTTGATTGTGGAATCGCGGGGTGCCCGAACTCATGAGCTCTTCCTTTTTATCGTCTGTGATGCCACAGTTCTTCGCAATGAGGTCAGAAGCTTCTTGTGGCGTCGCAGAATGGCCTAACTCTCTCAATGCGTCGATCAATGGCGCCATCCAAAGGACGAATTCTGCTTTGCTTTGTGGTTTCATTTTTTTAGCACAACTCAAACTTTCTTCTTCCAGGTGAATTTCCCGGCGGTGGCGAGGAAAATAACGCCGATGAGGATCATGAAGAGCGAATAAAACTGGCCTTTGGTCATTTCCGCCCAGCTTTCGGCAAACATCACGCTGGCATCGGGCTGGCGGACGCTTTCCACGATGATGCGGAAAATGGCGTAGAAGAGGAAGAAGAGTCCGGTGAGGGTGCCGTGAGCCAGTTTGGGGAATTTCACGCGCACGAAGTAGAGGATGGCGAAGAGGACGACGCCTTCGAGGAAACCCTCGTAGAGTTGCGAGGCGTGGCGGTCTTGCAGGAAGGGAGCGAGCGCTTGGCCGACCTGCTCATCCTCACGCGCAATGGCGAGGACGCCGTCGAGAGTGGAGCCGGAGAGGCCGCGTTCTTCCAAGAGGACGGCGGCTTGCTCGTTGACCGAGGCGGCGGCGGCCAGAGCGTCGCTCATCTGACCGTTCTCCATGAGGGCCTTTGGGAATTTCATGCCCCACCAGCCTTCGGTGGGCCGACCGTAGAGCTCGCCATTGATGAAGTTCGCGAAGCGCCCGAAGATGATGCCGAGGGGCGCGGAAACGACGAGTCCATCGCCCAGCCCGCGCCACGACCAGCCATTCAGGCGGGCGTAAACGAGGGTGAAAAAGAAAATCCCGAGCACCGCCCCGTGGGACGCCATGCCGCCTTCCCAAACGCGCAGGACGACCATCGGATCATTGAGCACGTAGCTCCAGCCGTGTTCGGGAATCATATAAAAAAGCACGTAGCCGAGTCGCCCGCCAAGGAGGATGCCGAAAAAGGCGGTGTAAGTGACGACGTCCGAGACTTTTTCTTCCGGAACGAGCCAGAGGCCGCGTCGGGCAAAGCCGCGCAAGAGAAAAAAGGCGGCTACGAAGCCCCCGACGTAAGCCAGTCCGTACCAGCGCAGGGCGAGCTTGTCGCCGAGCTGCACAATCACGGGGTCCCAGTTATGAATCGCGTCGGCCAGAAGAGTCATCGGGACGCACTTCACACCAATCCGAAGGGCGCGGCAAGTCCTCATCCGCTTCCGCGTCTGACAAATTTGGAATAATGGCGGCCGGCCCGGACTCCTCTCTGCGTATGAAAACGAGTCAGACCACAAGCCTCCTCCTCACTCTCCTCAGCGCGGGTGCGCTGCCCGCCGAAACCCTGCAAGACCGGCTCGACGCCCGGAAAGCGGATTTTGAGAAGAAAGCGAGCGCGGAAAAAATCGCGGGCTACGAAGCAGGCATTGCCGCCGTGCGAAAGTCCGGGATGCTCGAAAACGCGCTGAAAGCCGGAGACCTCGCTCCTGATTTTACCTTGCAGAATGCGACGGGCGAAAAAGTGACTCTCTCGGCGGAACTCAAAAAAGGTCCGGTCATCCTGACTTGGTATCGCGGTTCCTGGTGCCCGTATTGCAACCTCGCCCTCATCGCCTACCAGGAAAACAACGCCAAATTCAAAGCGGCGGGTGCCCAACTTCTCGCGCTCACCCCCGAAAAGCCGGATAAGTCGCTGCCGACAGCGGAAAAACACGCCCTCGACTTCGAAATCCTCACCGATCTCAACAACGAAGTGGCCGAAAAATACCGCATTGTCTTCCAAATGACGCCCTTCGTCGAAGAAGCGATGCGGAACTTTGCCAATCTCAAATCCTACAACGGAGAGGACTACGACGATGAAGACATGCCCCTCAGCGCGACCTACATCATCACACCCGACCGCAAGATCGCCTGGGCCTTCCTCGATGCCGAATACCGCAACCGCGCCACCCCCGAGCAAATCCTCAGCGAGCTGAAGAAGCTGAATTCAAAGGACTAAGTCCACAGGGCGCGGAGACTCTCCTCATCGAGGATTTGGATGCCGAGAGATTCGGCTTTGCTGAGTTTGGAGCCCGCTTTTTCGCCGGCGAGGAGGTAGTCGGTGCTTTTGGAGATCGAGCCGGTGACTTTGCCGCCTTTCGACTCGATGAGTTTTTTAAATTCGGGTCGCGGCGCGGAGAGAGTGCCGGTGATGACGAAGGTTTTGCCGGCGAGAGGGGCGTCGGTGGGATCGGCCTCGTTGGCTTGCGGTGCGAAGTTGTCGGATGCGGGGTTGATGCCGAGTTCGGCCAGTTTTTCGATCACGTTTTGGCCGGCTTCGCTGGCGAGGTAATCGCGCAAGCTGGCGGCGGCGACGGGTCCGAGGGAGTCGCTGATGGCGAGAGGGGCGAGGAGCGGGTGGTTTTCTTTTTTGCGTTTGGAAACGCTGAGAGCTTCATACTCGGGGAGGTCCGCGAGGGCGGGGATGATTTCGGAGTTCGTGAGGGCTTGGAAGTCTGCGTGGAGACGGGAAATTTCGGCAGCGGCGGATTCGCCGATGTGGGGGACGCCCATGGCGAAGAGCCAGCGGGAGAGGGGCTGGTCGCGGCGGGCGCGAGCGAGGGCGGCGAGGAGTTTTTGGGCGCGTTTTTCGCCGAAACGACGTTCTTTGGAGATCGTCAGGCCGTCGGCTGATTTGGCGGGATCGAGGAGGAGGGTGGCAAGGTCTTCCTCGTTGAGCTGGAAGAGATCGAGGGGTGTGGTGACGAGTCCGGTCTCGACGAGTTTTTGCGCCACGGACTCGCCGAGGCCATCGAGATCGAGGGCTTTGCGGGCGGCGAAGTGGGTGATTTTGGTGACGGCCTGGGCGGGGCAGGCGAAGTTGTTACAGCGCCACGCGACGAAGCCTTCTTCCTTGCTGATGGGAGCGTGGCAGGAGGGGCAGCGGCCGTGAACGTGGGCGTAGAAGTCGAAGGGGCGGGAGTCGGCCGCGCGGTGTTCGGGGAGGACCTTGACGACGGCGGGAATGATTTCGCCGGCTTTTTCGATGATGACGCGGTCGCCTTCACGGATGTCTTTGCGTTGGATTTCCTCTTCGTTGTGGAGGGTCGCGCGGGAAACCGTGGAGCCGGAGACGAGAACGGGGTCGAGCTCGGCCACGGGGGTGAGGACGCCGGTGCGACCGACCTGCACGGTGATGGCACGCAGGGTCGTTTCGGCTTGTTCGGGCGTGTATTTAAAGGCGGCGGCCCAGCGGGGGGCGCGGGCGGTGAAGCCGAGTTGCTCGCGGGTGGCGTAGTCGATGACCTTGATGACGGCGCCGTCGGTCCCGTACGGGAGATCGTGGCGTTTTTCGTCGAGCTCGCGGATGGCGGAGAGGACGCCGTCGAGGGAGTTGGCTTTCCAATTCGGGAGATTGCGGGGAAGCCCGAAGGCGTCGAGAAGTTCGTGGAATTCTTCTTCGTCAGCGAGTTTTTCCGGCACGGCGGGGCTTTCGCGACGGGTTTCGGCGAAGAGGTCGTCGGCAGGAAGCTCGCTGTGCTCTGATGCGGCGGCTTCGAAGGCTCCGATGCCGTGGGCGATGAAGGCGAGCGGGCGCGTGGCGACGATTTTGGGGTCGAGGAGTTTCAAGGTGCCGGCCGTGGCGTTGCGCGGATTGGCGAAGGTGGGGAGACCTTCTTCGTCGCGCGCTTCGTTGAGTTTGGCAAAGCCTTGAGCGGGCATAAAAATCTCGCCACGCACTTCGAAGAGGGTGGGGATTTTTTGGTCTCTTTTGAGAACCAGCGGGATGCTACGGATGGTGCGGACGTTGGCGGTGATGTCGTCGCCGCGTTTGCCATCGCCGCGGGTGACGGCGTGGCTGAGTTGGCCGTTGCGATAGATGAGGGAGCAGGCGACGCCGTCGATTTTGGGTTCGATGAGGAGGGGAATGTCGGAGCGGCCGGTGTTTTTGACGAGGCGGGCGTGGAAATCGGCGACTTCTCCCTCGGAAAAGAGGTCGTCGATGGAGAGCATGGGCTGGAGGTGCTCGATTTGGGAAAAGGCATCGAGGGGCGCGCCGCCGACGCGCTGGGTGGGGGAGTTGGGGGAGGCGAGTTCGGGGTGCTTTTTTTCGAGCGTTTCGAGTTCGCGGAAGAGTTGGTCGTACTCGGCGTCCGAGATTTCAGGGGTGGCTTCGTCGTAGTAGAGCCGATTGTGATGCTCGAGAAGGGCGGAAAGTTCGTCGATGCGGGCTTGGAGATCAGCGCTCATGAGGTGGAAATTTCAGATGAGGGAAGAGAGGGGCGAGAGTTTTTTAGGCTGATTGGATCGCCCTGACAGGGCTCTTTGTTCCGAGCTTGCCGGTACCTGGGCGATGCCCCGGGCTGACACGGCTCGCCCCTTTTGGCCTTGGATTCTGCGAGTTTTTTCTCTGAACCGCGAAATACGCGAAGGACGCGAAAGTTTTGATGTTGAGACGGGTTTGGTTGTGCGGAGGGATGTTGAGGTGTGAGCTGTGGGACTTTGGTTTTTGAGTTTTTGGTGTTTTGGATTTTCCGCTCGGATCACCTTGATCAGCCGTTTGAGCGCTTCTAGAGGATTTGGTCGCGGGAGATGCCGCGGAGGGCGAGGACGCGGACGATGGTGTCTTCGATGAGGTTGCCGGGGCAGGAGGCACCGGCGGTGATGCCGATGGTGGCGGGGAGGGTGTCGAAGCGGGAGAGGACGTTGCGATCGCTGACTTCGGCGTGTTTTTCGATGTCGTAATGGACGATGGTTTCGAGTGATTCGAGGCAGGAGGCTTCGCGGATGAAGTAGGTGGGGAGGTGTTCGCTGCCGATCTCAACGAGGTGGGTCGTGTTGGAAGAGTTGTAGCCGCCGACGACGAGGAGGAGGTCCATGGGTTTGGTAAGCATGTCGAAGAGGGCGTCCTGGCGCTCCTGGGTGGCGCCGCAGATGGTGTCGAAGACCTGGAAATTGTCACGGTGGCCGTCGCGTGCTTCGAGGGCGGCCTGGACGCGGCGTTGGATTTCCTGCGTCTCGGATTTGAGCATGGTCGTTTGGTTGGCCACGCCGATTTGCCGAAGGTGGAGGTCGGGATCGAAGTCATCGGAGTGGGCTTTTTCAAATTTGGCGAGGAACTCGGCTTTATCGCCGCCATTTTTGATGTAATCGCAGATGTAATCGACTTCTTCGAGGGTCAGGGCGACGAGATAATGCCCTTTGCCATCGGCTCCGGTGGCGCGGGAAGCGGTGGCGCGGGTTTCTTCGTGGCCGCGCTTACCGTGGATGAGGGAGGTAACGCCGTCCTTGGCGTAGCCCTTGACGCGACGCCAGACTTTCATGACATCGCCGCAGGTCGTGTCGATGATGTGGCAGCCTTGTTGCTCGACTTTGTCGATGAAGTGGGTGGGAGCACCGAAGGCGGGGACGATGACGACGTCGTCTTCTTCGAGCGCGTCGTAGTCGGCGGAAAGCTCCTTCCACGGCAGAGAAACGATGCCCATATCGACAAGCTGGCGGTTGACTTCCTGGTTGTGGATGATTTCGCCGATGAGGTAGATTTTGTTGTCGGTGAAGACGCGGCGCGCGGCGTAGGCGAGATCGATGGCGCGCTCGACGCCGTAACAGAAGCCGAATTGCTGGGCGAGGCGGATGGTCGTGTTTTTGACGGTCATCGAGCCTCCGTTTTCGCGGAGTTTATCGACGACTGGCGAGCGGTAGTGGTTTTCGACTTCGGCCTGGACGAGCGCCATGACGTCGGGACGGCGGACGTTGACGCGTTTTTTCTTTTTCGGTTTCGGTGCCTCGCTCATGGGGGAGAGATAAGCCTGATTTGCCCGTGATTCCAATGCTTATTTCCGCTGACGGAGCCGCTTCGCGAAGGGGAGAAGGAGGAGAAGGTAGGCGAGGAGGGCGAAGAGTTGGATGGCAATGAGGTATTGCGGCCAGGGGCCGAAGTGATCGAGAATGCTCGCTTGTTGGGGTTTTGCGCGGAGGAAGCCGAAGTTCGTGCCGAGGAGGAAATTGAGCCCGAGGGCGCTGAAAAAGTAAAGCTGGCTCCAAAGTTGGACGCGCCAGAAGCTGCCGCGATTGGGTCGCCATTTCAGCGCGAGCGGGAGGAAGAGGGCGGTGGCGACGATGACTCCGTGTTGCAGGAAAAAGGACCAGAAAATGGGGTGGTCGGGTGGGTGGGGCATGTTCG
>JBNNED010000347.1:0-4219 GCA_050285825.1 Verrucomicrobiales bacterium
GACCACGGCAAGACCACTCTCGTTGATCAGCTCCTCCAGGCCGGTGGCGTTTATCGTGAAAACCAAGCCGTGACCGAGCGGGCCATGGACTCGATGGATCTGGAGCGTGAGAAAGGGATTACGATCAAGGCCAAGAACACCGCCGTTCACTGGAAGGACTTCATTATCAACATCGTGGACACGCCGGGTCACGCCGATTTCGGCGGCGAAGTGGAGCGTGTGATGAAGATGGTCGATGGCGTGATTCTCGTCGTCGATGCCTTCGGTGGCCCGCAGGCCCAGACCCGATTCGTCTTGCGCAAGGCGCTGCAGGAAGGTCTGAAGCCGATCATCGTGGTCAATAAAATCGACCGCCCGAACTCCGATCCGCTCGGGGTTCACGACAAAGTCCTCGAGCTTTTCCTCGAACTCGACGCCACCGAGGAGCAATTCAACGCCCCGACGCTCTACGGCTCGGCCAAAAACGGCTTTTTCTCGACCGACCACACCGCGACGGGAGGCGATTGCCTTCCGCTTCTGCAAGCCATCGTCGACAACATTCCGGCTCCGGAAATCATTGAGGGTGAGTCCTTTAAAATGCTCATCTCCAACATCGACTGGGATGACTACGTCGGCCGCATCGCCATCGGGAAAATCCTTTCCGGCTCGGTCAAGAAGGGCGACAAGCTGTGGCGCCTGCTCAAAGACGGCACGCGGGTGAGCTCGAAGGTCGGTAAAGTTTTTGAATACACCAACCTCGGTATTCAGGAGACGGCTGACGGCGTGGCGGGCAACATCGTGGGCATTGCGGGCTTCGAAGAAGTCGACATCGGTGAGACCCTGGCCGCGGACGAGGAAGCGGAGGCCCTTCCGGCCGTCAACATCGATCCGCCTTCCGTGCAGATGCAGTTTTCCATCAACGACGGGCCTTTCGTGGGCAAAGACGGCAAGCACGTCACCTCCCGCGTCATCCGCGACCGGCTCTTCCGCGAGTTGAAGACGAATGTCTCGATCCACGTCGAGGACAGCGATCAGGCCGGGGTTTTCAACGTCTCGGCACGGGGCGCGATGCAGATCGCCGTGCTCGTCGAGACGATGCGACGCGAGGGGTACGAGATCCTCGTTTCCCGCCCGACGGTCATTATCAAGGAGGAAAACGGCAAGAAGCTTGAGCCCTGGGAAACGCTTTATCTGGAGGTGCCCAGCGAGTTCTCCAACCCCTTGCTCAAGACGCTGAACGAGCGCAAAGGCGTGTTGGAAAACATGGAGACCAATGACGTGTCCGGCCGCACCCTCATCACCGCGAACATCCCGACCCGTGGCATCATCGGCCTCGAGTTCGAACTCGTCAACCTGACCTCCGGTCACGGCATCATGTCGCACCTTTTTGACGATTACAAACCCTGGGCGGGCGAGATCAGCACGCGCCAGGCCGGCACCCTGGTCAGCATGGAAACGGGCGCGGCGACGGCATACTCGCTCATGGCTTTGGAAGAGCGCGGCACGCTTTTCGTCGGCCCGACGGAAGAAGTCTACACCGGCATGATCATCGGGGAAAACAACCGCGCCGACGACTTGCCGGTCAATCCCGTGAAGGCCAAAAAACTGGACAACATCCGTTCGGCGACCAAGGAAAACACCGCCAAAATGGCTCCGCCGCTCAAGTTCTCCCTCGAACGCGCCATCGAATACATCGATCCCGACGAGCTCGTGGAAGCGACCCCGAACCACCTCCGCCTCCGTAAGCGCATCCTCGATCCCCACGAGCGCAAGCGCCTCGCCAAAGCGATGAAGGCTTGAGCCGATCCTTTTGTGACGGCGGCAGCCCCTCTCGGCATTCCAATCGGGAGGTCGGATTATCATGGCAAGACGTGTGCTCCGCAGTCATGATGCCAGGGTGAATGACGGATCGTCACGGGCTTTGCTTTTTCCTCCAGCCGGAGGGAAAGGACTGCGGCTGCGGCGGAAGCTGGCTCCCCCGCCCCGCCCGGCACCCTGGCCGTGGAAGGCGACGATGTTGACGGCGGTGAATTGCTATCTTCTGGTGGTGCTTTTCTGGCTTTGCTTCGTCGTTAGCAGAATTGCCTTGAGGCATCCGTGGGTCTATAATTTGGATTTCTACAACTATGGCTCTGAGCGCTTCGCGGGTCTGAACGTGCCAGAGCTCTTTCTGGTGGCGGCTCTTGCGCTGAGCCTCTTTGCCTTCGCCTCGATCATGATCGGGACGGGAAAGACGCCCGGTCTCTGGAAGCGCTTGCTCTGTGTGTCTCTCTTCGCCGCTCTCGCCGTCGGCTTGCCCCTCTTGATCTTGGCGGGGCGACGGCACAGCTACGAGTTCGCGCGCGAGCGGGCCTATGTGTTTAACTACCGATACCAGGCGGAATTGGTCCGCCATTACGACGAGCTTGATCATGAGAACCACTCCCGTTCCTACTTGAGCTATTACGAAGTGCGGCTCAAGCGCTTGGAGGGCCAAATTGCGCGTTATCACGCTCGCTACGGAGTTCCGGAAGACGATCAGCTCGATGCGAGTTCGATTGATTTTTCCGGTCACTGGTGATAGGATCGCGACTGCGGAAGCGCCTGTCATGTCGGTGGAAAGTTTACAACTCATAGCTGTTTTTGGGATTCTCGGAGCCTGTTTCATCCTTTTTGTCAAAGAATGGTGGCCGCCGGATGTCGTGGCGCTCGCGGCCTTTGCCCTGTGCATCGCCCTTGGCTTGCTCGATTCGGAGGACATCGGATCGGTGTTTCAAAACGGGGCTCCCTTGACGATTGGAGCGATGTTCGTCCTCAGTGCCGCCCTCGTGCGCACGGGCTTGATCGAATCCCTGGGCCAGAAATTCCAACGAGCGGCCAGGGGGAGCGAAGGCCGTGCGCTGTGGCTCCTCGTCCTCATTGTCATGCCTTTGTCGGCCTGTGTGAACAACACGCCGGTGGTCGTCGTTTTCCTTCCCATCGTCATCGCCTTCGCGCGCGACGCCTCGCTGCCGGCCTCGAAGTTTCTCATGCCGCTGTCCTTTTTATCGATCCTCGGCGGCACGATGACGCTCTTTGGCAGCTCGACGAATATTCTGGTGGCTGGCGTGGCGAAAGAAAGCGGCTTAAAACCCTTTTCGGTGCTGGAAATCATGCCGCTGGGGCTCGTCTACGCCGCCATCGGGGTGCTTTACCTGAGCACCATCGGGCGTCGCCTGCTCCCGGAGCGCACGAGTGTCTCGGGAGCGATATCGAGTCGGGAAACGCGGGATTTTATCTCGTCCGCTCTCGTCCCGGAAGGCTCGCGACTGATCGGCAAGAAGCTCTCGGAGGCCCCGATTTGGCAGGATAAAAAACACCGCATCTTCTATCTCGTGCGCGGCGGGCAGCGCGTGGGAGCCGTTCCCCTTGACCAGCTCGTGGTCGAAGAAGGCGATGTCATCGTCTTGAAAAGCTCTTCCAAAGGCATCCGGGAACTCGCGGGATCCGGCGATTTGCGCTTCGAGGCCGAACTCGATGAGGACAGCCGTGGCAACGCGCGTTTGGTCGAGGCCATGATCGGCCCGCAGTCCGACTTCACCGGCAAAACCCTGCGCCAACTGCGCTTGCGCGAGCAGCACGGGGTCGTCGTCGTCGCGCTCCACCGCAAGGGAGCGAACTTGTGGCAAAACCTCAACCAGCTCGTCCTCCAGATGGGCGACACCCTGCTCATCGAGGCGCCGGAGGAGAACCTGGAGCGCTTTGAGGCGCGCGAAGAGAGCCTTATTTTCCTGAACGACACCGTCGAGCGCCCCTACCGCCGGAACAAAGCGCCCATCGCCATGATCGCCATGCTCGCGGTCGTCCTGGCGGCGGCCTTCGGAGTCCCCATTCTCACGGCGGCTCTCGTTGGCGCGGTGGCCGTCATCGTGACCGGCTGTCTGGACGCCCGCGAGGCCTACCGGAGCGTGGAATGGCCCATTCTCTTCATCATTTTCGGGATGCTGGGGCTGGGCCGGGCCATGGAAAACACGGGGGCGGCCGCGCTCGTGGCGGAAACTTTAACCGGCCTCTGCGCCCCACTCGGTCCGCTGGCCGTCTTGGCCATGGTCTATCTGCTGGCTTCCGTGCTGACGGAAATCGTGACCAACAATGCCGTGGCTGTCCTCCTGACGCCCATCGTCATCGCCATCGCCCAAAGCCTCGAGGTCGATGCCCGTCCCTTCGTCGTGGCCGTCATGTTCGGGGCGAGTGCCAGCTTCATCACCCCCATCGGCTATCA
>JBNNED010000348.1:0-5368 GCA_050285825.1 Verrucomicrobiales bacterium
GCCTACCACGACGAAACCCTCCCCGCCGAAGGCGCCAAAACCGCCCACTTCTGCTCCATGTGCGGCCCCACCTTCTGCTCCATGAAGATCACCGGCGATGTCAGAAAATACGCCGAAGAAAACGGCTACGTCAAAACCCCGGAACCCGCCCTCACCGAGTGAATGCTACCCGGAGGGGACGAACAACAATCCGTCAGACCACGCAAACATGCATCTGGTTAAGGCTTCTACATATCTAGCACTTGCCCTATTACTGTCCTGCAAAGAACCTCCCATTGCTGAACCAGCATTCACGGCACAGGATATTGCCTTTGCCGTGGATGCCGAATTATTTAATTTCAGGCTCCCTGATGATCTTGCCGACTCCGACAGATTAGCACTGCAAACTTATTCGGACGATGGCATCATTGAAACCGCTGTCGTTAGTGAATCATTCACCAAAGGGGGCAACATCATGGTCATCATACAGAAAAACCCTTACCGGTTCACTGTGACCAAGAAAGGTCTGACCACTGAGAGGACATTCAATCTCGGTGCTGCCAAGCTTCAAATGTGGGAAGCTTACGTAGAGGGCGACTCACTGAATTTGAACGAGTGCTTTGCTGTTTTTTCAGAAGACGGCGAGTGCAGCACTCCCCCGAGAGGCAACGATATCGGGGTACGGATGGTCGTGTTATCACCGTGATGAAGGACAAGCCCGGCTCACACATTTCCCTTGCATCCCCCCTTGCCCCGGGGGCTTTCATCGCCTAGATAGGGGGCGTGCAGGGTGCTCTTCAACTTCGGCGATTTCTTCCATTGCTCGTGCTGAGCGTGTTGGGCGGGGCTTTGGCCGCTTGGCTCGTGCCCCTGGAACAGGCGGCGGTGAGCGAGCACCTCAATGGTTTTCCCGATGCCGATGCGCGCAGCCAACACCTGCGACCGGCCGTTCTCGCCTTCATCTGCTTCATCCCGGCGCTTGGAGCCCTCTATTACGCCTCGATCCGCGCGCTCGACCGCTACCTCCTCCGCCAATTCCTCAGCAGCCTGGCGGTGTGTTTTCTCGCCCTCTACGCCATTTGGCTCATCATCGATCTCTCGGATAACCTCTCGGATTTCAGCGATGGAAATGCTCCGCTCTCCTTCATCGTCCGCTACTACGCCCTCCAGTTTCCCTACGCCTTCATCGAGCTCATCCCCTTCACCCTCCTCCTCGCCCTGCTTTACTCGCTGGGGAAAATCTCGAAAAACCGGGAAATCATCGGGATGATCCAAACGGGTCGTGGCATCACGCGCATCATTCTGCCCATCGTCGTCATCGGCTTCCTCCTCGGCACCCTCTGCCTCGGTTTCAACTACCACTGGGCGCCCTGGGTCTCGGGCTACCAGGACGCCCTCATCGAACAGGTCAACAGCGGGACGAGCTCGAAAGCGCGCAATGTCCTTTTTCACGAGCGGGAGAGTGGGCGACTCTGGTTCATCGGTTCCTTCCCTCACGGCTACACCCGCGGTGAAGCGCTGGGAGAGGTGGAAATCCGCACCTTCAACTCCGACCACACGCCGCATTGGAAACTCCGCGCCAAGAGTGCTTCTTGGAACCCCGAAACCGCCGCCTGGCACTTTCACGAGGCCACCGTGACCCATCTCGACCGCCGCCTTTACGAAGGTGGGCCGCTCCTGCCCGTTTACGAAAAAAGCGAGAAACCCCTCGTCTTCCGTGATTGGAAGGAAACCCCCTGGCAGCTCATCAAGCCCGGCCTCACCGCCGACCAGCTCGGCATCCCCGATCTCATCAGCTGGCTGCGCGAAAACGAGAACGCCAGCTGGGCCAACAAGCGCCCCTTCCTCACCCAGTGGCACTACCGCTGGGCCCAGCCGTGGATCTGCCTCGCCATCATCCTCCTCGCCGCGCCGCTCGGCATCGTTTTTTCCCGCCGCGGCGCCGGTGGGGGCATCGCCATGGCCCTCTTCCTCGCCGTTTCCCTCATGTTTTCCTCCACCGTTTTCCTCGCTCTCGGAGAGGCCAACTACCTCCCCCCCGCTCTCGCCGCCTGGGGAACGAACCTCCTCGCTCTCGGACTCGCCCTCGTCTTCCTGCAACGCCGCCTGACCGGTCGCCCGATCTATCAGACCTTGAAAAAACTCCTCCCCGGAGGCGAGTAAATCCCGCCCACTGAACGAGTTCCAACCGCCCGCGATGAAAGAACCCTGGAGCATCCAATCCCGCGCCCACCGCTGCACCATCACCGAGCGCCCTTTCGCAGACGGAGAGACCGTTCACGCCGCTCTTTTCCCCGATCCCGAATCCTCCGGCTACCTCCGCCGCGATTACTGTGCGGAAGCCTGGCAGGCTCGCGCGGCAGACGAGCCCGCCCCTTTTTCCCACTGGCTCAGCACCTACGAAAAACCCGTTCCGGAAGAAAAAACGCAGCTCGCCTCGGACGATCCCGAGTCGCTCCTCCGTCGGCTCATCGAGGAAGAGCGCGCGGAAAGCGAGAACACCCGTTACATCCTCGCTCTCATGCTCGAACGGAAGAAAATCCTGAAAGAAACCGACACCCAGAGCCTCCCTTCCGGCCTCCTGCGCGTTTACGAGCACCGGAAGAGTGGTGAGACCTTCCTCATCAAAGACCCCGGCATTCCCCTGGCTGACGTCGCCCGCGTCCAGGCCGAGGTGACGGCGCTCCTCGATCCCGACACGCCCGCCAGCCCCTGATTTCCAGTCTTCCTATCATCCATGAGCCCCGACTACCTGTCACGCTTTTCCGGCATCGCCCGCCTTTACGGTCAGCCCGCCCTCGCCCGCTTCGCCCGCAGCCGCGTCCTCGTCATTGGCCTCGGCGGCGTCGGTTCCTGGGCCGTGGAAGCCCTCGCCCGCTCGGGAGTCGGCCAGCTCAGCCTTGTTGATCTCGACGACCTCTGCCTCACCAACACCAACCGCCAAATCCACGCCCTCAGCAGCACCATCGGCCAAAACAAAGCCCGGACGCTGGCCGAACGCGTCCTCGCCATCAATCCAGAGGCCAAAGTCACGACCCATGAACGATTTTACACCGAGAAAAACGGAGAGGAACTCCTCGCCGAAAGCCGCCCGGATCTCGTCATCGACGCCATCGATGCCGTGCGCCCGAAGTGCCACCTGCTCGCGAGCTGCCATCGCCAAAAAATCCCCGTGATCACGAGCGGAGCCGCCGGAGGGCGGATTGACCCCACCCGCCTCTGCATCGACGACCTCTCCCGCACGCACGACGACGCCCTGCTGGCCTCCGTCCGCAAAAACCTCCGTGCCCATTACGGCTTCCCCAAAGCGGAGAAAAAATCCCGTAAGTTCGGTCTCCCCGCCATTTTTTCGCCCGAAGCCCCGAAGTTTCCGCAATGCGACGGCTCGGTCTCCAGTGAGCGACCCGACGAGCTGCCCGCCGGCTTGAAATGCGATGCCGGCTACGGCTCGGTGACGCACCTGACCGCGACCTTCGGCAACTGCGCCGCCGCCTGGGCTCTCGACCAGCTCGCGGCCAGAGCTTGATGCGCTCAAACTTGTTTCGACACGCGCTCCAGCCAGGCCAGAGGCGATTCTTCCGCTTTCTCCTCCGCCCTCACCGGCTCTTCCAGCGGCGGCGCCATCTCTGCCATTTCTTCCGCAGGCGCCAGCTCTCCGGCCAGTTCCTCACCTTCCTCCCGCACTTCCTCCCCAGCGCTTTCCTCCCCCTCGCCGGTCTGCGGAGCGGCCTCCACGCTCATCCCCCAATGCCACAAAATCGGGGTTTCGATTTCCGGACTCAAACTATGATAAACGGGACAACCGAGCGCCGCGCTTTGGAGAATTTTCTTATGCGGATGATCCTCCGCGATGGGCATGAAAATCTCGACTTCCAGTCGCTCGATGCGCCGTGGCAGATCCTCTGACATCACTTTGCGCACGAGAATGCGCATCCCCTGAAGAGGAATTTCCCGCTGCCGCGCCGTGATGCCCATGACCGTTTCCATGCAGCTCCCCAGCGCCGCCGCAAGGAGGTCGGTGGGAGAAAACGCCTCTCCTTTGCCGTGGTTATCGACCGGAGCGTCGGTGCGGATGCTTTGACCAGAGGGGGCGTGACGCGCCTCGCAGCGCAAATCACCTTGATAATCAATACGAACTTCAACCATGGGATCACTTACTTACTCGTCTTCACTTTCTTCAGAGTCGTCTGCCGGCCGTTCGGTCACTTCATTTTTCACCAAAACGACTCGGAAACCGTACAACTCGCCCTTGAAATCCGGCCTCAAGGCATTGCGGTGGTGCGACTCCAGATGCTCGCGCTGGAAGGAATTCCAGCTCCCGCCGCGTGTCACGCCGAGGTGACCCACCGGCGAATAGGAATCCGCCACCCACTCCTGCACATTGCCGCCCAAGTCATGAATCCCGAACTCATTGGCGGGAAAACTCCCCACCGGAGCCGTGCGCGCGAAGGGATCTTCGTAACCCTGAATCGTCTTATTCGCCAAAATCCCCGGGACACTCGCCGCTTCCCGCCCGGCGTAATTTCCCGCCTTCTCTGGCAGCGGCCACTCCGCGCCCCACGGGAAAAGCCCCGCCGTGCGCTCATCGACATCATTCTGGTTCGGCGCTTCGCCAAATTCCCGCAAGCCGACCATGCGACTCCACTCCGCATCCGTCGGCAAGCGGTAGCGATGGTTGTTTTGCAAGCGCTGCCCGCGCTCCTGCTTCGTCAACCACTCGCAAAAGGCCTCCGCGTCATCACGGCTGACGTAAACCACCGGCTCATTCCCTTTCTGCTCGAAGCCCGGTGCGCGAAGCTCCTTTTTCGTCGCTTTGGCGTATCGTTGATAATCCGAAACCCGCGTCTCCCAGATCGCCACCATCAAGTCCTCGCCCAGCGGGACGAATTTCATCCCCAGGCTGTTCTCCCACTCCTGACCGAAGACCACTCCGGCGTTCTGCTTGAGTTTGACCGAAAATTCCTTCTGCTCCTTGTCGCCGAGCGTGAAGCTCCCTTGCTTGCGCTGAAAACCTTCTTTCTCAATGACATAGCTCACTAAACCCGGCGCGATTTCTCCCTCCCAGGGCGTGAGCCCGACCTCTTCGCCGTCGACATAAACACGAGCACCGGACGGCTCCGAGGTAATGACGAGCCGCCCAAAGGGCACCGCGCGCACTTCCAGGTTGAAGGGCCAGACATCCTTGTCCCGCAAATTCTCCGGCAAGGAATGCCGGGCGAAAGATCGATTCATCTTCGGCCGGATTTCCATCACCAAATCGGTCTCCTCCGGACGCGGCAGGCGCCCGCCCTCGACACAGGCCCCCGTCAGCCACTCGGCATACTTCCGCGCCTGCTCGTATTTCACCAAGACAACCTTGCGCGCCTGCCCGGCCTCGCTCACCTGCACC
>JBNNED010000349.1:0-3848 GCA_050285825.1 Verrucomicrobiales bacterium
TGAGGCCCTGGCTCTTGTTTTTGGCGACTTTTTGGCTCGTTTCCTGCAGCGGATACCAGCTCGGAGGTCGCAAGCCTTCGCATCTCAGCGGAATCGAGACGCTCTACGTGCCCCTGGCGCAGAACGACACCCTGTTTCCGCGGCTGGAGACGCACATGACGAACGAGATGGTGAGCGCTCTCGTACAGGATGGAACCTACCGCGTCGGTCGCCTCGCCGGAGCCGACGCCAAGTTGCAATTGCGCGTGAGCAAGATGAGCTACCGGCAAATCCGCTCGAATAACGAGGACACGCTGCGCTCGGAAGAGCTTGAGCTGGAGGTTTTTGTGAAATGGACGCTGCACGATCTGGGAAGCCAGCCGCGCCTCCTCGATGAGGGCATGGAGACGGGGCGCACGCGCTTTTTTGTCGATGCCAACCTCCAGACAGCGCGTCGCAACGCCGTGCCGGATGCCGTGCAACGAGCCGCGCAGGACATCGTCTCGCGACTCGCTGATGGCTTTTAATTCTTCGCTCTTTTTTCCGCCTTTTTTCGACCTTTTCCCCAATTTTCTCCTGCCGTGCTCACCCTCGTTCCCACGCCCATCGGAAATCTCGGCGACATCACGCTGCGGGCTCTGGAGACCTTGAAGGAAGCGGATTTCATCGCCTGTGAAGACACGCGGCACACCTTGAAACTCCTCAATCATTACGGGATTTCCAAGCCGCTGACGGCGTTGCACGATCACAACGAGGAGAAACGCCTGCCCGAGCTTTTGGAAAAAATCGGGGCTGGCGAACGCATGGCGCTGGTCTCGGATGCCGGCATGCCCTGTCTCTCCGATCCGGGCTATCGACTGCTCGCGGCTTGTGCCGAGGCGGGCTTGCCTTACGAAGTCCTGCCGGGCGCTTCGGCGGTGACGACGGCGCTCGTGGCCTCGGCCTTTCCGCCGCATCCCTTCGCCTTCCGGGGCTTTCTCGCAGTGAAAAAAGGGAAACGTCGCAGCCAGCTCGCAGAAGCCGTGCAGGCGGAAGAAACGACCCTCTTCTTCGAGTCGCCACACCGCCTGCCCTCCACCCTGGAACTTCTCGCCGAGCTCGCCCCGGAGCACGCGGTCTGCGTGGCGCGGGAGCTGACGAAGAAATTCGAGACCCTGCACCGAGGCACGGCGGCAGAGCTGCACACGGCCTTCGGCGGGAACGGCGGGAAGGCGAAGGGAGAGATCGTCCTCCTCATCGCCCCAGCGGTCAAAGAGGTAAAGAAGGAGAAAAAACAGAAGTATCCGCAGGACTGAACACGCCGCCAATTTTTCATTTTTCAATTCTTAAATTTTTCAATCCCAAGATGTTAGCCTTTTCGACCTGCTGGAATAACGCGCGCCATACCGACGGAGCGGAGATGATCGAGGAGATTCTTGAGATGGGTTTTGAGACGATGGAACTCTCGCACGGGATGACCATTGCGAAGCTCCCGGGTCTGCAGAAGTCCTTCGCGGAGGGGAAGTTCCGCTGCGTGGGCGTGCATAATTTCTTTCCCTCGCCGACGGAGGTCATGATCGATGCGCCGGATGCTTATGAGTTTAGCTCGGACCGGGGAAACGAGCGGCAGCGGGCCTTTGACATGACGCTGCGCACGCTGGAACTGGCGGCGGAATTCGGGGCGCGCTACGTCGTGCTGCACATGGGATCGGTGGCGACGATGCCACATAAAAAATGGACTAAAGAGCTCGTCGCGCAGCTCGAAGCGGGCGAGCAGATGTCGCCCCGTTATGCCGATGATAAGCTGGAGTGTGTGAAAAAGCGGGAGAAGGCGGGCCCGAAGTATTTTGAGCGGGCGATGGAGACGCTGGAGCGCCTGGTTGAGCCGGCGAAGGAGGCGGGCGTGGTCCTGGCGGTGGAGTCGCGATCGCGCTACGAAGATGTGCCGGATGAGGCGGAGATGCTGCGCTTGCAAGAGCACTTTGCGGACTGTGAGCAGGTCGGGTATTGGCATGATTTCGGCCACGTCCAGCTCAAGCACAATCTCGGCTTGCTCGATCACGACCAATGGCTGGGCAAAATGGCGCCCTATCTCATCGGAGCGCACGTCCATGACGTCGTGTGGCCGCAGCGGGATCACCGCGTGCCCTTCGCGGGAGAGCTGGATTACGCGAAGCTGCTCAGGCATTTTCGCCCGGAGATGCCCCTCACCTGGGAACTCTCGCCCACGCGCCAGCGAGAGCAGATCGTCGCGGCGCTGGCGCATTGGAAAAAACTCTTTCCCGAGAGCCTGCGCTGAGGGCAGAATCGGGCATGGCGAAGATCGAGGTGATGTCCGGAACGCTGGCCAGCCAGGTGGCGGCCGGCGAGGTCATCGAGCGCCCCGCCAGCGTGATCAAGGAGTTGATCGAGAACAGCATCGACGCTGGGGCGAGGAAGATCGAGATCGATACCCAGCGGGGAGGGGCCGCGCTCATGCGGGTGCGGGATGACGGCGCGGGGATGGGGCCGGAGGACGCGCGCTTGTCCCTGGAACGGCACGCCACGAGCAAGCTGCGGGTGGCGCGGGATCTGGATGCCATCGCCACGCTGGGTTTTCGCGGCGAAGCCCTGCCGAGCATTGCGAGCGTCTCGCGCTTCACCTTGACGACGCGGGAGAAGGGCGCGGAGCTGGGGACGGAAATCCGCGTGGAGGGCGGTCGTCTGGCCGCGCCGGGCCCGACGGGCGCGCCGGAGGGGACTTGCATCGAGGTGCGGGATCTTTTTTTCAATGTCCCGGCGCGTAAGAAATTCCTGCGGGCGGAGAATACGGAGAACGCGCACATCGATCACCAACTGCGCCTGCACGCGCTTTCGACTCCGGAGATCGGCTGGCTGTGGCGGCGGGACGGGCGGGTGGTTTTTGATTTGCCGGCGACGAGTGACCGGCGGGTACGCATCGAGGCACTCAGCGGGGCGGAGGCGGCGGGGCGTTTGCGGGAGATTCCGCGCACGGAGCGTCGGGGCGTGGGGGTGTCAGGGGCGATTTTGCCGGCGGAATACGCGCGGGGCGGTCGCAAGCACCAGTTCGTTTTTTTGAATGGTCGGCCGGTCGAAGACCAGACGATTTCGCGCGCGCTGCGGGATGCCTTCAAGGGGCAGCTCGGGCCGGGACTGCATCCGGCGGCTTGGCTGTGGATCGAGATGCCGCCGGGGGAGGTCGATGTCAATGTCCACCCGGCGAAGCGCGAGGTGCGTTTCCGGAATCCCGCGCCGCTGCGCTTGTTGGTGCTGGAGGCGGTGGAGTTGGCCTTGCGACCGCCGGTGCGGAAGCAGGTGGTGGCGCGGGAAGCGTTTGCGTCCGAGGAACGTTCGTTTCAGGAACGTCGGGTCGCGCGGGAGGAGGAGGCGCGGGAAATTGCAGAGGAGGGCGGAGAGGAAATTCGCCATTTTGCGGAGCGGGTTGAGAAAGAAGCGCGTCCGGTGGCGGCGTGGGCGACCGCGCATCAGGAGGAATTGCCGGGGGCGGCGGAGGCGAGCGGAGCGGAGTCGGGCGGGCGGAAAGATCCGGATTTTCGGGTGATCGGCCGGCTGTCGGATCGTTACGCTTTGTTAGAGGGCGAGGAGGGTTTGGTCTTGCTGGAGCCACGGGCGGCGCGGGAGCGGATCATCTACGAGCGGCTGCTCGCGCGGGGCGAAGGGGTGGCCTCTCAGGGCTTGCTGGTGCCGGTGTTGGTGGAGGTGGACGCGGGGGATCAGGAGGTGCTGCGGCGCTTGGCGGATCACTTCCGCGAGGCGGGTTTCGTGCTGGAGGATTTTGGCGGGCGCACGATGCAGGTTTCGGGAATTCCGGCCTTTTTGGACGTGGGCGACACGCGGAAGTTTATTTTGGATTTGGTCGATGGCATTCT
>JBNNED010000350.1:0-4129 GCA_050285825.1 Verrucomicrobiales bacterium
AACCCTCCGCCTCCTCGCCCGCAGCGAGCTCAAAGAAGGACTTCCCCAAGCCGCCACCGGACACCTCCGCGCCGCCCACCAACTCGCTCGCGAACTCGAACTCAATGACTTGAAAAAAGAAAGCGGACTCGATCTCGCTCGCGCGCTGGCCAGTCAGGACGAAGGGGAAGCTCTCGATTCCCTCATTCAAGCCGCCCCCAGCGCCCCGGCCCGCCAGGCCTACCTCCTCGAAAAAGCCCTCGCCCTTCACGCCCGCAACGAACTCGCCGCCCGTGATCTCCTCGAAAGCTTCCTCATTAAAAACCCCCGACACCCGCGCCGCGCCGAAGCCGCCCTCGCCCTGGCCGAAAACTGCCTCTACCTCGCGCCCCCCGATCCCGCCCTCGCCCGCAGCCACCTCGATGCCCTCAGTCCCGAAAACGGCTCGCCCGAGCAGCTCCGCGTCCTTCTCGCCCGCCTCGCCCTGAACGAAGGAGAAAACGCCGCCCGCCACTTCCTGCGTGACCAGGCCAGCCACCCGCAAGCCGCTCTCGTTCTCTTCAAACTCGCCGAAATGCTCCAGCGACGACAGGAGACCGGCGAGGCCCATCTCGCCTACGAAACCCTGCTCGACCAATACCCCGACTCTCCGCTCGCCCCGCCCGCCCGCCTCCTCAGCGCCCGCACGGCCCTCGCCCTCGGCACCGCTTCCTCACTGGAGCGCGCCCTGCAGCGCTTCGACGAACTCGCCGCCAGCCCCTCCCCCCTCGCCACGAGCGCCCGTCTCGAAAAAATCCGTGCCCTCCTCGACCACCAACTCCCCGACGAAGCCCTCGCTCACGCACGCGAAATCTTGGCTGCCACCGATCAGCCCAGCTCCCTCGTGCGTTGGCAGGCTCTCGCTCTCGCCGCCGAAGCCTGCAGCCGTCCCGAACATTACGAAAGCGCCCGAAAATACTACGAGGAGCTTCTCGCCGACCCCGAACTCCCGCTCTCCTGGCGAAACCGCGTTTCCTTTCTTCTCGGCCGCACCCTCGAACAGCTCGCGCTGCAGCCGCTCGCGCTCGACATCTACTACGGCGTGATCAACCGCGAAAACCAAGCCCCGGAAGAAGGCACCGAATGGCACTGGTATTACCGCTGCGCCTTCGACGGAGCCATTCCCCTCCTGGAAAAAGCCCGCAGCTGGCGCGCCGCCCACGCCATCGCCACCCGGCTTGCGGAAGAAGACGGCCCGCAGGCGGAGCGCGCTCGTCAGCTGGCCAAAAAGCTCAGCCTCGAGCACCTCCTATGGGAAGACTAAAGAGAATCACTTCTCCTCGGCGAGATTCATGATCTCGATCTTGCGGAACTCCGTGGGGTGACTCTCCGACTGAATCGAGATCGTTCCTTTTTCCAGAATCGTGCCGTCGTCCAGCTGAGGCGCTTGGTACGTCATGACCACCTCACCATCAATCAAATGCGTGAAGGACTTGCCGCCCTCGACGAGGACTTCCACCGTCACCCACTGGTCGCCGTGATAGGTTTTCGACTTGGAATTGATGCAATGCTGCTTCTGCACCTGGTCATCCATCACGACCTGCGTGCCGGGCGAGCACAAATTCAGCGTCGTGCGCTCGCGGCCATCGTCCAGTCCGCCCAGGAGCTGCACCTCGATCGAGTCCGGGTAATCTTTATTGAGCTCCATTGAAGCCGCACTCTGACCGTGCAGCATCAAGCCGTTGTTGCGCTTCGCCCAGCCTTCGCCGCCCTTCACCTGCTCACCGACGAAGCGGTATTCCACCCGCAGGCGGTAGTGCGAATACTCCGTTTGGTAAAAGAGATGTCCGTAGTAAGGCCCCCACTGATCATACTCATCGTAAACGACTTTCAGCACGCCGTCCTCGACGCGGAAGGTGTCCCGCCAGTTCACGCCGAGCTCCTGGCCCTGGATTTTCGGAGTCCAGCCCGTCAAATCCTTCCCGTTGAAAAGGCTGACCCACTTGCCCTCCTCTTTTTTCTCTTCCGCCATCAATCCGCCAGCCAGCGCCAGCCCGAAAACAAGCAATTTTCCTGTCATATCGACAGCCTGCCAGCTCCCGCCCCGGGGTCAAGCCCCCGCCACTTCAAGCCTCCTTTTTTTCCGCCTCCAAATGCGCTTTCACCCCGACCAAAGCTTTTTCCAGGACCTCCGCCACCCCCTCGTAAGCCGACATGCCCATCCCGATCGGATCCGGCACATCCACGCCTCGCAAGCCATTGAACTCCACGAAATCACAGACCAAATGCACCTTCTTCGCAAAATCCGGGAAATGCGCCAGGAGAAGATCCCGATGCGACGCCGTCATGCAAAAGACCCCGTCCGCCTGCTCCAATAAGTCCTCCGTCACCGCCCGACTCGCAAAGTCCGGGACTTCCGCCTCTTTGCGCGCCAAAATCATGGCCGTCTCCGCACTCATCGCCGAGCCCGGCATGGCCGCGACGCCCGCCGAGCCTACCCCGTAGTCTTCCCCCGCCACGAGCTTGCGAAACAAACCCTCGGCCATCGGACTCCGACAAGTATTGCCAGTACAAACAAAAAGGACTTCGCGACGCGCTCCAGACATGGGCGCAGCCTAGCTCTTTCCCTGCAAAATTCAATGCCCATCTCCCGTATCTTTCCCCGTGAAAATCGCCTGTTACATCGCCACAGCCCTCTTTCTCCTCTTCTCCTACTTCCAAATCAACGACGTGACTCAATACCAGAACCACGACAACTGGTTTTGGATTCTCTACTACCTCGCCACCGCCGCCCTCAGCTTCTGGCTCACCCGCCGCCACCTCCCCCGCCCCTTCCTCTCCGGCTGCGTCGGTTTTTCCCTCGGTGCCGCCCTCTTCCGCATGATGGACGGCGTGGGGAATTTCGACTTCTCCGCCCCCTTCCGCGCTACCGCCATCCCCTCCCACATGAACGCCACCACCCAGGCCCCGAACGAAATCGGCGGTCTCCTCCTCGTCGCCGCCTGGCTCCTCTTCCTCACCCTCCGCGCCGACCGCGCGTGTCACGAAGCAAAGTCCAAGTAATTCAAACCAGTCATGAATCATACGAGACCTAAGGCAACAGCAGCACTGCTAGCCACGCTCCTCGCTTTGGCTATTATCATATTATCCAGAAACAACTCCAGTAACGAAGAACCTCCTTTTAAAGAAAGCATCTCACAGAATACGGAAGCAATAACAAAACCCAAGTCTGAAAAAAGAATCCTCGAAGAAAAAAAAGAAAATAAAACCAACATCGATCTACAAGAAAAAGCATATAGTACATGGGAAGAAATGGTGGCGGACTACCCCAGTCTGGCAAACGGAGATGCAGAAATACTTAGGCTGTATCAAGAGCTGCTAGAGTCAACCGATGATTGGAGTCAACGTAGTATCATTGCCCTCATTCTTAGAAAAAAACTAACGAGCTTTGACAGCAAACTCAAAGCCGCCCAGATGCATCAAAGGAAAAGCGATAGATTAGCTCAGATCAGCATGGCAATTTCTGACGCTTCAATAGATGAAAGGCAAAAGGTATTGGATTTTCTTAACTTGATGGAAAATCAAAAAGATAAAAGCATGCTTGGATCCCAGTATATTCTCAATACATGGCAAGGCAATCCGCGGCAGGCCTTAAAGACAATGGATCAACTAGAACTCCCTGCAGATGCACGTAGACTTATAACGTCAAGTATTTTAATCTCTTTGAAAGAGAAAGCGTTTAAAGAGGGAAATTACGATCAAAGTGAAGTTGATGCAGTCTTGCAGCACATAGACAACAATAGAAAAGAGGCTGTTATCAACGAAATGAATTATGCTCTCATCTTCAGAGAATTTGATTATGGTGATCCCGATAGTTTGGAGAGCATCTCAAAAAAATATAATACAGATTATTTAAAAACTCTGACGAATGCCGTATCCAATCAACATTATACAAAGGCTGTCGAGAACGGTGTTGTTAGTGTCGAATCCTTGACACACTGGTTAAAGCATGACTTAACTCCAGAAATGAAAGGCGGAGGACGATACAGATACGGATTCGGCGTCCTCCGCCTGTGGAGTGATAGTATTCACCTGACACTGGCCGCGTCTTAAGCGAGACAGCGGCCACACCTGTTTGGTAAGTTGTTTTTAACCACAAAAACACAAAACC
>JBNNED010000351.1:0-14893 GCA_050285825.1 Verrucomicrobiales bacterium
CCGGACGGCTCGCCCGGCAGCCAATGGCTTAAACCCTCCAGCGTTTATCTCTCATCCGACCAAAAATCCGTCTTCATCGGCATTCCCGGGATGAGCTCCGAAGTTATGCAAATGCGCATCGGCTGGGGTCTCAACGCCCAAAACGGCAGCGAGTCCACCAACAGCGCCTACTTCACCCCCTACGAGCTCGCCCCCTTCCAGCCTGAAAAAGAAGGCTTTCCCGCCCTCGAAGTCGATCTCACCCCGCGCAGCGACAACGACGCCACCCAAGCCAAACCAACCCTCGCCGGAGGCAAAGCCCTCTACGAAAGCATCGGCTGCATGGCCTGCCACAGCACCGACGGCTCAAACTACAAAAATAAAGTCGGCCCGAGCTGGAAAGGCCTTTACGGCACCAAACGCGCCCTCACCAACGGCCAAACCGTCACCGTGGACGAGGCCTACCTGCGCGAATCCATCCTCAAGCCCGAAGCGAAAATCGCACGCGACTTCAAAGCCGTCGAAGCCGGCATGCCCATCTACGAAGGCGTCCTCAACGAGACCCAGATCGACTCCCTCATCCTCTTCATCAAATCCCTGAAATAAACCCACTTCCACCCCGCTACCGCCATGAACAGAAGAGACTTCGTCAAAAACACCACCCTCGCCACCACCGCGCTCGGCGCCAGCTCACTCAGCGCCCGCGCCGCCGGGGAAAAACCCGCCAAAATCAAAATCGGCCAAATCGGCATCGGCCACTCCCATGCCGGAGCCCGCATGCGCAGCCTGCGTAAACTCAGCGAGCACTTCGAAGTCGTCGGCATCGTGGACGACTCCGATTTCTCCGACGAAATGGCTCGCGGCGGCAAAGGCAACGAGTACAAAGGCCTCCCCTGGCTCAGCGAAAAAGAACTCCTCGCCACACCCGGCCTCCAGGCCGTCATCGTCGAGACCTCCAACCTCCAACTCGTCCCCACCGCCACCCGCTGCATGGAGCGCGGCCTCGCCATCAACATGGACAAACCCAGCGGCGAAACCCTCGAACCCTACCAAAAACTCCTCAAAGGCTGCCAGGAACGCCAACTTCCCTTCCAAATCGGCTACATGTTCCGCGGCAACCCCGCCATCCACTTCATCTGGAAAGCCGTCCGCGAAGGCTGGCTTGGCGACGTCTTCGAGATCACCGCCGGCATGAACCACGACTACGGCGGCGGCTCCTACGCCAAATACCTCTCCGCCTACCCCGGCGGCCTCATGTTCCTCCTCGGCTGCCACCACATCGACTGGGTCGCCTACCTTCTCGGTCGCCCCGAAAAAATCACCCCCTTTCTCGGCTCCACCAAAAACGTCCCCGCCGGCTGCCACAACAACTGCCTCGCCGTCCTCGAATACCCCCACACCCTCGTCTCCATCCACAGCAGCGATGCCGAAGTCGCCGGCCTCCCCAAACGCCGCATCAAAGTCTGTGGCACCAAAGGCACCATCGAGCTCTCCCCGCTCGAACGCTTCGACGGCAAGCCCCTCCCCCTCAAACTCACCCTCAAAGAAGCCGCCGGAGGCTACCAAAAAGGCGAACAAACCGTCACCTTCCCCGGCCGGACCGACCGCTATGCCGAACAGCTCATCGAATTCGCCGGCATGATCCGCGGCACGACCCAAAGCGCCTTCACCCCCGCCCACGATCTCCTCGTCCACGAAATGATCCTCGCCGCCTCCGGCTACACCGAGTGGCAGAAGTAGCGCCTGCTCACCCCCGGGGTCAATTCCCGGCAAATCACCGGTTCCTCACGCCTCCCCGCCCGAAAATCGCGAAATTCCTCTTTTACAACGGGGGAATTCGCGCTTTCCTTCCCCCCTCTACAACTCCACCCACCACACCCATGCCCGAATACCGCTCCCGCACCACCACTCACGGCCGCAACATGGCTGGCGCCCGAGGCCTCTGGCGCGCCACCGGCGTGAAAGACGCTGACTTTGGCAAACCCATCATCGCCGTCGTCAACTCCTTCACCCAGTTCGTCCCCGGACACGTCCACCTCAAGGATCTCGGCCAACTCGTCGCCCGCGAAATCGAGGCTGCCGGGGGCATTGCCAAAGAATTCAACACCATCGCGGTGGACGACGGCATCGCCATGGGTCACGACGGCATGCTCTACTCCCTGCCCTCCCGCGAAGTCATCGCCGACAGCGTGGAATACATGGTCAACGCCCACTGCGCCGACGCCATGGTCTGCATTTCCAACTGCGACAAAATCACCCCCGGCATGTTCAACGCCGCCATGCGCCTGAACATCCCCGCCGTCTTTGTCTCCGGGGGCCCCATGGAAGCCGGGAAAGTCGTCTTCAACGGAAAAACGAAAGCGCTCGACCTCGTCGATGCCATGGTCGCCGCCGCCGATGAAAACGTTAGCGACGAAGAAGTCACCGCCATTGAGCGCTCGGCCTGCCCGACCTGCGGCTCCTGCTCCGGCATGTTCACCGCCAACTCGATGAACTGCCTCACCGAAGCCCTCGGCCTCTCCCTGCCCGGGAACGGCTCCACCCTCGCCACCCACACCGACCGCAAACGCCTCTTCCTCGAGGCCGGCCACATTGCCGTCAAACTCGCCCGCCGCTACTACGAACAAGGCGACGACTCCATCCTCCCGCGCAATGTCGCCAACAAAAAAGCCTTCGAGAACGCCATGTCGCTCGACATCGCCATGGGCGGCTCCACCAACACCGTTCTCCACATCCTCGCCGCCGCCTACGAGGGTGGCATCGACTTCACCATGGACGACATCGACCGCCTCTCGCGTCGAGTCCCCTGCCTCTCGAAAGTCGCCCCCGCCAAACAAGACGTCCACATGGAAGACGTCCACCGCGCCGGCGGCATCATGGCCATCCTCGGCCAACTCGACAAGGCCGGCCTCCTTCACCGCGACACTCCGACCGTCCACAGCCCGACCCTTGGCGACGCCATCGACCACTGGGCCATCGACCGCACCGACGACGAAAAAGTCCGTCACTTCTTCCGCGCCGCGCCCGCCGGCATCCCCACCCAGACGGCCTTCAGCCAAAACGCCCGCTGGGAGGATCTCGATCTCGACCGCGAAAAAGGCGTCATCCGCTCCGCTGAACACGCCTTCTCCCAAGATGGCGGCCTCGCCGTCCTCAAAGGCAACATCGCCCTCGACGGCTGCATCGTGAAAACCGCCGGCGTGGACGAATCCATCCTCAAATTCACTGGCCCCGCCATTGTTTACGAGAGCCAGGACGCCGCCGTGGCAGGCATTCTCGGCAAAGAAGTCAAAGCCGGGGACGTCGTCGTCATCCGCTACGAAGGCCCGAAAGGGGGCCCCGGCATGCAGGAAATGCTCTACCCCACGAGCTACCTGAAATCCCGTGGCCTCGGCAAAGAATGCGCCCTCATCACCGACGGACGCTTCTCCGGCGGCACCTCGGGCCTCTCCATCGGGCACGCCTCTCCGGAAGCCGCCCAGGGCGGAGCCATCGGCCTGGTGCGCAACGGGGACCTCATCGAAATCGACATCCCCGGCCGCACCATCAAGCTTGCCATCTCCGATGAAGAACTGGCCCAACGCCGCGCTGAACAAGACGAAAAAGGCTGGAAACCCGTCGAGCACCGCCCGCGCCAAGTCACGACCGCTCTGAAAGCCTACGCCGCCTTCGCGGCCTCCGCCGACCTCGGCGCCGTGCGCATCCTGCCTGACGAGTTCGCCTGAGCCGAGATGTGACCCAGGCACACGGAACGCCAAGCTCCAGCTTGGCTCTTCCTATCGGCTTGCTTCTGCAAAGGCGGGGCGCCTACGCTCCTTGATTTCATCGCGACAGCTTGGCTCCCCGCTAGCTTGCCACACACACAGGAACACGGACGAGACGTCCGTGCCACATCCACAAACCCTTTGGCGAGACGCCCAAGGAAGCCGACAGGATGCTGGCGCTCCCCCTCAATCCTCGTAATAGGTATATCCGTGGAGGCCGTGGCGGAAGGTTTTCATGATCTCCCGACGCTCGGTGGCCGTGATGCGACCTTCCTTGACCGCACTCTCGGCAAAACGCAGGAAGCGCGCCTCGATGTCCTTGGGATCGTATTCCACGTAAGAAAGCACGTCCGCCACGGTGTCGCCTTCGACCTCATGGGTGAAGGTCAGCTCCCCGTCTTCGATCCCGATGGAAACGACGTTGGGATCGCCCAGCAGGTTGTGGAGATCCCCGAGGGTTTCCTGGTAAGCTCCGACGAGAAAGGCCCCGATGTGGTATTTTTCATTGGCCTGCCGATCATGGACCGGGAGGTGGCGCTTGACGTCTTCCAGGTCGATAAAACGGTCGAGTTTGCCATCGCAATCACAGGTGATGTCGGCAAGAATGGCGCGGCGTGTCGGTTCTTCGTCCAGGCGATGAATCGGCAGAACGGGAAAGAGCTGCTCGATGGCCCAGGCGTCCGGCATCGACTGGAAAACGGAGAAATTCGCGTAGTAAATGTCGGTCAAATTCTCATCGACGGCCTGTAAGTCCTCCGGCACCTGCTCCATGCTGCGAACGTGGTGCGCGATGAGCGTGACGATGTGCCAGTACATCTTTTCCCCGGCGGCCCGCTCCCGCAGGGTGAGGAGCCCGTGGGTGAAGAGGGCGCGGATTTGGTCGCGATAAAAGAGCGCGTCATTGAAGCACTCCTGCAGGTTTTTTTCGCTCACCGACTCGCCCACTTCCCAGAGGGAATGGAGCATTTCGTGAGCTTCTTCCGCCGGAGGCTCCGGGGCTTTGCTGCTCTCGTAACGAGTGACGTCGAGGATGTTGAAAACGAGCACCGAGTAGTAACCGACCACGGCGCGACCGGACTCGGTGACAAGGTCGGGATGCGGGATTTCGGCGTCGTCACAGTGCTGTTGGATGACCTCGATGAGGTCGCCCGCGTATTCTTCCAGAGAGTAGTTACAGGATGAGGCGAAGTTGCTGTGCGAACCATCGTAGTCGATGGCGAGACCGCCGCCCATATCGAGCAAGCCCATTGGCGCGCCTTCGCGCACGAGGTTGACGTAAACCCGGACGGCCTCGGTGGCCGCTTCCCGGATGGCGCGGATGTTCGGGAGCTGCGAACCCTGGTGGTAATGGAAAAGCTTGAGGCAGTCGAGGAAACCCTCGGCCTTCAAAAGATCCACGGCGTCAATGAGTTGGCTGGAGTTCAAGCCGAAGACGGAGCGGTCGCCGCCAGACTCCGCCCAGTGGCCTTCGGACTTCGTGGAAAGGCGGAAGCGGATGCCCAGAGTCGGCTTGATCCCAAGCTCGCGGGAACGACGGATGACCGCCGGCAACTCGCCAGGCATTTCGATAACGAGGACGACGGTGAGCCCCATGCGGGTGGCGTGCAGGGCGAGATCGATGAACTCGTCGTCTTTATAACCATTACAAACAATCAGCGCCTCGCGGTCGTGCATGTGGGCGAGAGCCGCGATGAGCTCGGGCTTGGACCCGGCTTCCAGTCCGTAGTGGAATTTCTTCCCGAAAGCCGTGATCTCCTCGATGACCTGCTGCTGCTGGTTGACCTTGATCGGGTAAACGCCGCGGTAAGATCCCTGGTAGCCCGCTTCGGAAATGGCCTTGCGGAAGGACTCGTTGAGGTGCTCGATCCGGCGGTCGAGAAGGTCGCGAAAACGCAGAATCAAAGGCAGGTCACGTCCCCGCTCGGTGAGTTCATCCACCATGCGGGGGATGGAAACCGGCACCGTTTCTTCGCCATCGCGCAGATGGACGACGACTTCGCCCTCCGCATTGACATCGAAAAACCCATTCCCCCAGCGATCCACTCCGTAGAGCTCCCGTGATTTGTTGACTGACCAATCGGACACAAGCCCGTGTATGCCTGCCAAAACACGCGGGGGAAAGTACGGAATGGACTCGCGCACGGATTTTTTCGGGTGGCCTTTTTTCACCACTCTTTGCAAGATCACCCGCTCACTCTACGTCCTAGATAAAATCCATTTCATTCCTACCTCTCCGACCCCTGATTGAATCCTCATATGAAAAAAATCCTCACTCCTCTCCTCGCCCTCGGCGGTCTGGCTCCGGCGGACACCGTTTTTCTGGAAGCGGAAGCCTTCACCGAGCGTGGTGGCTGGCAGGTTGATTCCCAGTTCGTTCTGAATATGGGCTCGCCCTACCTCCTCGCCCACGGTCTCGGCACTCCCGTCGCCGATGCCAGCACGAAAGTCAGCTTCCCCAAGACCGGCACCTACAAGCTCTACGTCCGCACGAAGGACTGGGTCGCCCCGTGGAACGCCCCCGGCGCGCCCGGAAAATTCCAGGTTCTCATCAATGGCAAGCCCGTTGACACGACCTTCGGCACGACCGGTGCGGAGTGGCATTGGCAAGCCGGCGGCGAAGTGGAAATCACGGAAAAAGACAGCACAATCTCGCTCAAAGACCTGACCGGTTTTGAAGGACGCTGCGACGCCCTCGTCTTCACCACCGAAGAGGCCGCTCCTCCCAACGAAGCCGACGCGCTCTGGACTTATCGCAACGAAAAACTCGATCTCCCCGCCGAGATGCCGGAGTCCGGCCCTTACGATCTCGTCGTCACCGGCGGCGGCTACTCCGGCATGGGCGCGGCCATCTCCGCCGCCCGCCAAGGCCTGAAAGTCGCCCTCATCCAGGACCGCCCCGTCCTCGGCGGCAACGGCTCGTCCGAAGTCCACGTCTGGGCCAAAGGCAACACCCAGCGCGGGCTTTTTCCCCGCTTGGGCGAGATTATCGAAGAATTTGCCGACCACTCGCACGACTCCCCCGGCGTCGATGAAGAATTCGGCGATGCCAAAAAAGAAGCGGCCATCCGCGCCGAAAAAAACATCGATCTCTTCCTCAATCACTTCGCCTACCAGGTCAACACCGAGGGTGAAGAGATTCAAAGCGTGGAAGCCGTGGAAACGACCTCCGGCAAGCGCCGCAAGTTCACCGGCCGCTTCTTCGTCGACACCACCGGCCACGGCACGATCGGTGCCCTCGCCGGAGCGGACTTCGACATGACGGAAAAAGGCCACATGGGCATGTCGAACATGTGGAGCTTCGACCAAACCGAAGAAGCCGTCTCCTGGCCCGAAACCCCTTGGGCGCTGCCGCTGAAAGTCGGTGATTTCCCCAAACTCCACGCCTCCCGCGGGCCTTATGAAAAATTCTACAAAGCCGAATGGTTCTGGGAATCCGGCTTCGACAAACACCCGATCAAAGATCTCGAACTCATCCGCGACTGGAATTTCCGCGCCAACTACGGGGCCTTCACCGCCCTCAAACACGGCAAGGACAAAGACGCGCACGCTAAAGCCAAACTCCGCTGGATGGCCTACATCGGCGGAAACCGCGAATCGCGCCGCCTCCTCGGCGACGTCATCCTGACCGAAGAACACATCGTCCAGAACCACCAGTTCCCCGACGGCACCGTGCCCACCACCTGGGACATCGACCTCCACTACCCGCGTGAGCAATACGCCAAAGGAGTGGCCAAAGAGAACCCCTTCATCTCCCGCGCGGAGTTCGGCGAAGGCGTTGATCGCCACCACGGCTACGCCCTCCCCTACCGCTCCTTCTACTCGCGGAACATCGACAACCTCTTCATGGCCGGCCGCTGCATCTCCGTCACCCACGAAGCCCTCGGCACCGTCCGCGTCATGCGCACCTGCGGCATGATGGGCGAAGTCGTTGGCAAAGCCGCTTACCTCGCCACCGTGAACGACACCGACCCGCGCGGCGTTTACGAGAACTACCTACCCCAGCTTCTCGACCTCTGCCGCTACCCCGGTGCCGCCCGCCGCGCCAGCCTCGAAGCCCCGCTTCTCAGCCCGAAAAACGAAGAGCTCAGCCCCGACAAACCCACCGTCATCGCCAAGCTCGAAGGCATCGTCCTCGACGACAACAAAGCCAAATACACCGGCAAATGGACGATCGGTCGCGGCCTCAGCCCCTACATCGGCCACGGCTACCGTTACAACTCCGGCGACGGCACCGCCACCTTCCCCGTCCGTGTCAAGGAAAGCGGGAAATACGAAGTGCGCCTCTACTGGCAACCCCACGAGAACCGCACCACCAAAGCCGTCATCACCGTCAGCTCCGCCAGCGGCAGCAAGGACATTGAGGTCAACCTCCAGGAGCCCGCCGGCTCCGGCGAACAGGCTGATTACCGCCTGCTTGGCGAATTCGAGTTCACCGACGTCCTTCCCGGCTCCGTTAAAATCGCCAACGGCGAGAAAAGCGGCAACCTCCACGCCGACGCCGTCCAGCTCGTGCCGGTGAAGTGATCCGCTCCTAAGCCCAATCAAACACAACGGGAGTCTTCCACGCGGAGACTCCCGTTTTTCGTTCCCTGATTTCATTAAAAAACCCGGACCTCCGTAAAGAAGTCCAGGTTGAGAATGATTTCGCGGGTCTTACTCTTCCTCGCCGACGCCACCTTCTTCAGTCAAGGGCAGTTCGCCGTTGGCTTCTTCGATGATCTCTTCTTCGACCTCATCCGGAATGACCCGTGCGATGTCCTGCAGTTTCACGCCGGGTTTCATCGTGACGAGTTTCACCCCCTGCGTGTTCCGCCCGGCTTCGCGAACCTCGTCGGTGCGGATGCGGATCGATTGACCGTCGCTCGTCATGAGCATGAGTTCGTCGCCCGGCAAGACCATGGCAGCACCGGCCACGAGACCGGTCTTCTCGGTCGTTTTCATCGTGATGATGCCTTTGCCGCCGCGCGTTTGGCGACGGTAGTCCTCGAAGGGGCTCCGCTTGCCAATGCCGTTCTCGGAAGCCACGAGCAGGGTGCCGTCCGGGTTGACCAAGGCCATGCCCACGACGTAGTCGCCCTCGACGGGACGAATGCCGCGCACCCCCGCCGTCGCGCGCCCCATGGAACGAGCTTCTTCTTCGTTGAAGCGCAGACTCTGACCCTGGCGGGTGACGAGAATCACTTCGTCTTTGCCCGTCGTCAGGCGACAGTCGATGAGTTCGTTGTCTTCCTCCAGACGGATGGCGATGATGCCGTCCTTGCGGTAGTTCCGGAAGTCGCTGAGCGAGGTTTTCTTCACTTTTCCGCTCCGCGTGGCAAAGAGCACGAAGCCGTTTTCCTCGCCAAAGGTGACATCCTCGCCGTCCTCATCCGTTCGGCGCTCGAGTCGCAGCGTGGCCGCGATTTTTTCCTCTGGCTGGAGGTTGAGGACGTTCTTGATGCTGCGCCCCTGCGAGGCCCGCGAGCCTTCCGGCAGTTCGTAAACGCGCTCGACGTAAACCCGCCCCGTGTTGGTGAAAAACATGAGGTAATCGTGGGCCTGCGCGGAGAAGAGGTGCTCGACGAAGTCCTGTTCTTCCTCGTCGCCCCCCCGGCGCTTCGTTTCCATCCCCCGCACGCCCTTGCCGCCTCGCGCCTGCACGCGATATTCCGCGCTCGGGGTCCGCTTGACGTAGCCGCGATGGCTCAAGGTGACGATCATGCCGTCGTTGGCGATGAGGTCCTCGATGGCGATCTCGCCTTCGTCTGGAAGAATCGGGCAGCGACGCGGCGTGGCGTGCTTTTCTTTAATTTCGAGGAGTTCCTCCTTGATGATGGCCAGGACGCGGGATTCGCGTGCGAGGATGTCGAGGAAGTCCTTGATTTCTTCCAAAATCGCGACGTATTCGCTCTTCACCTTGTCCTGTTCGAGACCGGTGAGCTGGTAGAGACGCAGTTCGAGGATGGCGTTGACCTGGCGGTCGGTGAAGATGTAACGCTCGCCCTGAATACTCGGCTGGTCGCGGATGAGAATGCCGAGCTGCTCGGCGGTGGCGACCGGGAAGTCGTAAGCTTTCAAGCGATCGCGCGCTTCGTCGCGGTTCTTCGAATCCCGGATGATCTGGATGAAATCGTCGAGGTGCCCAAGAGCCAGAAGGAAGGCTTCGAGGTTTTCCGCGCGGTCTTCCGCCTTTTTCAAAAGGAATCGGGTGCGGCGGATGACGACCTCGCGGCGGTGCTCGATGAAGGCGTCGAGCGCGTCCATGATCGAGAGCTGCTTGGGCCGTTTTTCGTGAATGGCCAGCATGTTGACCCCGAAAGACGTCTCCATCGAGGTGAGCTTGAAGAGCTGGTTGACCACGACCTGCGGGCGCGCATCGCGCTTCAGGGTGATCTCGATGCGCGTTTCCTCATCGGACAGGTCACGCATCCCGGAGATGTCGACGAGGACTTTTTCGCGGACGAGTTCGGCAATGCGTTGTTGCAAAATCGCCCGGTTCACGCCGTGCGGGACGTTCGTGATGGTGATGATTGAGGTGCCGCTGGCTTTCTCCTCGATTTCCATCGTGCCGCGCATCTTCACGCTGCCCCGCCCCGTGCGGAAGTAACTGTCGATGCCCTTGAAGCCGCGAATTTCACATTTTCCGGCGAAATCCGGTCCCTTGATGTGCTCTTTGAGCTCCTCAACCGTCAACTGCGGGTTGTCGATGCGCGCGCACACGCCGTCGATGACCTCCCCCATGTTGTGTGAGGGAATATTGGTCGCCATGCCGACCGCGATGCCCGTGCCACCGTTGACCAGCAGGTTGGGAATGGCCGCAGGGAGGACGACGGGCTCGTCGCGCGTCTCGTCGTAAGTAGGCTGGAGGTCGACGGTGTCCTTCTCCAGGTCGATCATCATGGCCGAGCCCATGTGCGTCATGCGCGCTTCGGTGTAACGCATGGCAGCGGCGGCGTCGCCCTCGACGGAACCGAAGTTCCCCTGGCCGTCGATGAGCGTCTCGCGCATCGTCCACGGCTGCGCCATGTTCACGAGCGTGGTGTAAATCGCGCCGTCACCGTGCGGGTGGTATTTACCCATGGTGTCACCGACGATCCGCGCACTCTTCAAGTGCGGCTTGGTCGGCGTGAGCGAGAGATCGTGGTGCATCGCATACAAAATGCGGCGCTGCGAGGGCTTCAGGCCATCCCGCGCATCGGGCAAGGCTCGCGATACAATCACCGACATCGAATAGTCCAAAAAGGACTTCGACATCTCATCAGCCACATTGATCGCCTGGATGGAATTTTTCGGTTCGTCAGTCATGGGAAAGGGTAATCATTGGTCATTGGTCAAAAGTCATTGGGTGTTAAGAGGCGGAGCCAATGCTTTTGATGTAAGCGTTCAGTCGCTTTTTGAGTATTTGGAGTTCGGAATAGATGTCTCTGCCCTGCTCTTTGGCAATGAGATCACGTTGCACGGCTTTTTCGATCCAAGTCTGTGTTTCTTCCAAGCTGCCTCGAGCGTAGTAGCAGAATTTTTGGTTCTCTTTATAATGATATCGCCCGTATCCTTCCACGATATTGGCGGCAATGGAGTCTGTTGACCGGACGAGCTGATAGCCGATGGTGTTTTTGCCAAGTGGATTCCAGCGAGAAACCAAACTCCAAACCAACTCGCCAAGCTCCATAGCCTGCCGATAGATTTCGAGATCATTAATGGTTTTCATCACGAACTGGCTCACGCCCTTATCCCATTGGCTTTTGACCATTGACCAATCAAACGTCTAAATTCCTAACATTCAGCGCGTTATCCTCAATAAAGCGCTTCCGTGGCTCCACAATATCGCCCATGAGAACGTCAAACATCTTGTCGGCCTCAATGGCGTTTTCTTCGTCCAGGCGCACGCGGAGGAACTTGCGGGTGGCCGGGTCCATGGTCGTGGCATAGAGTTCCTTCGCGTTCATTTCCCCCAGCCCTTTGAAGCGCTGGATGCGCATTCCCTTGCGACCGATCTCGAAAATGCGGTCGAGAATCTCAAACAGGCTGAAGACCGGAGTCACTTCTTCGTTCTCGCCACTGCCCTCGATCAATTCATAAACCGGCTTGTCCTCCGAGAAAAAGGGCTCGGTATCGAGGCCAAACTCGTTGAGGCGCGCGAGAATCTTCGCAATCGCCGTCGATTCATGCAGCTCGTGTTTCACGGCGCGACGCTGCACGCCGCCGAATTTCTCCTTGTAAGCGAGCTCTTCTTCCTCGCTGAGCTCCTCGTCGAAGAGGCGCAAATCGCGGTTCTCCTCAGCGTAAGCGAGCACGTCTTTTTCGCTGTCGAAATACGCGATCTCCTCCTCGTTCCCGCTGCGAATACGCACCATGAACTCCGGCAAATGACCGTCTTTCTGGTGACTCAGCAAGTCGCGAAAACTCCCGCCATGCCCCGCCAGCGTGCGGACATAGCGCGTCAATTGCGCCAGGGTATCGAGCACGCTCTTGAGCAGATCGGCATCGACTTCCTCATCCGTGCCAAACTTGCGCAGGCGCACGTCGTCCGCACCCAGACTGATGAGGATTTTGTCCAGAGCGGCATCATCAGCGAGGTATTCTTCCCGCTTCTTCCGCGTGATTTTATAGAGCGGCGGCTGCGCGATGTAAAGGTAGCCCGCCTTGACCAGCTCCGGCATGTGCCGACAGAAAAAGGTGAGCAGGAGCGTGCGGATGTGCGAGCCGTCCACGTCGGCATCGGTCATGATGACGACCTTGTGGTAGCGCACTTTTTCGATGTTGAAGGCCCCTTCCTGGTCGCCCTCGCCAATGCCCGCCCCGATGGCCGTGATCATCGCCTGAATCTCCTTGTTTTGCAAGGCCTTGTGCAAGCGTGCCTTCTCCACGTTGATGACCTTGCCACGCAGTGGCAAAATGGCCTGATACTGGCGATTCCGGCCCGACTTCGCCGAGCCCCCCGCGGAGTCACCCTCCACGATGTAGAGCTCGGACTTCGCCGGATCGCGCTCCGAGCAGTCCGCCAACTTCCCCGGCAAACCACCGCCGGAAAGGACCGATTTGCGCACCGTTTCCCGCGCTTTGCGGGCCGCCTCCCGCGCCCGGGCGGCATTGACGGCTTTGTCGATGATCGTTTTGGCGAGGTTCGGATTTTCATCGAAATAGGCCTGCAGACCTTCGTAAACAATCGACCCCACCACACCCTCGATCTCGGCATTGACCAGCTTATCCTTGGTCTGCGAGCTGAAACGCGGGTTGGGCATTTTCACCGAAATAACACAGACAATGCCCTCGCGCACATCGTCGCCCGAAAGCGCCGGGTCCTTGTCCTTCAAGATCTTATTCGCCTTCGCGTATTGGTTGATGGAGCGCGTCAGAGCCCCCCGGAAACCCGTCAAGTGCGTCCCGCCATCGGCATTGGGAATGGAGTTGGCAAAGCAGAGAATGTTGTCCTGATAGCTGTCGTTATACTGAAAAACAACGTCGGCATAGACGTCGTCTTCCATCACCTTGCCATCGTAATCGATCTCCACCTTGCGCTTGCCCTTGAGGACGACGGGATCGGCATGAACGAGGTTTTTATTCTCCCCGAGCTGCGCCACGAACTCCTCAATCCCTTTGGCATAAAAGAAACTCGTCTTCTTCGCCGACTCCGGCCGTTCGTCTTCCAGCTCGATCGTGAGCCCCGGATTCAGGAAGGCCAACTCGCGCAAGCGGTGCGCCAGGCGATCAAAATCAAACTCGATGGTGTCCGTGAAAATCGTCGCGTCCGGATAAAAATTCACCGTCGTCCCCGTCTTGCCCTCGGGCACGGAACCGATGACTTCCAGCGGCTTCGTCGTCTTCCCGCGCTCGAAGGTGATGGCGTGGACTTTCCCCTCGCGGCGCACCTCGCACTTGAACCAATCCGAAAGCGCGTTCACGCACTTCGCCCCCACCCCGTGAAGACCACCCGAGTATTTGTAAGCCCCTTGGCCGAATTTCCCGCCCGCGTGCAGGCTCGTCAACACCAGCTCGACCGCCGGGATGCCGAATTTCGGGTGAACATCGACGGGAATCCCCCGCCCGTTGTCGGAAATCGAAATCGAACCATCGACGTGAATGGCAATGGCAATCTTGTCACAATAGCCCGCCAGATGCTCGTCGATCGAGTTGTCCAACACCTCGAAAACACAGTGGTGCAAGCCCCGCACATCCGGATCCCCGATATACATCCCCGGCCGCTTCCGCACGGCCTCCAAACCCTCCAGCTTATCAATCTGCGCCGCGCCATACTCCTGATCCCCCGACACCCCCATTTGGTCTTCTTCCGGCTCCTTATCACTCTCAGACATACGTGGAGAGAGAGTCTAAAAAAAGAGGCCTCATAACAAGGAACTTTCGCGCAAAAACCCAAGTTTTTCGCGAAAAATCGGCCCACTCAGCGATATTTCATCCAGAAGAAAACGGCTGCCACCACCGCCACGACCAAAAGGCCGACAAATAACATGCGCAAGACCGCCTTCGCCTCCTTCCGCTCCTCGTAATCAAAGGATAAACCCGTCCCCGGATTCACCGAACGCCCCGGATGCGGGGGAGCCGTCGCTCGCCGCTGACGCGGGATCTCTCCGGTCGACCCCGCCTCCTCCCGCTTCGCTTCTTCTTTCTCCGGAGCACGGGGAGCCGTCACGACCGCCCCACAGGACGGACAAGGCCCCGTCACCCCGGCTAAAGAAGAGGCCACCGAAAGCTGGGTCTGACAATGCGAACAAGTGAAGCGAATAGTCTGGGAGGCATGCATTTATGAACTGATCATATATACGATCAGCACACTAGACAAATACGAAGCCCTGAAAAGTCACAAGAAATTCACTCACTCCTCATACTCCGAGCCTCCTCCGCCGCCGCTCACCCCATCAACAAGTCCCGCTGCCAATTCAGCAAAAGCTCTTCCGGCGTTCCACGACCGCCCACAATCGTCTCCAGCGTGGCGCGCGGCGCGATGACCGAGGAATCGATACCCAGCTCCTCCGCCAGTTCATTCCGGCGATCCATGATGACCTTCAAGCGTTCATCAAAATGCTTGTCCTTGCGGTGTCTCTGCCGCGGCGGCTGCTTCGGCCAATCCTCCGCCTTCACCGTCGCCGCCTCCTTCACCGCCTTGAGCAAGCGCGCCTTGCGCTGGGGCCGCATTTTGGGCGGACAACGCAGCT
>JBNNED010000352.1:0-2628 GCA_050285825.1 Verrucomicrobiales bacterium
TGATAAAACTCCCGTGTGCGGCCCTTTTGCGGTTTTTCGTAGCGGAAACACTGGCCGATCTCGAACCAACGCAGCGGCTTCGGGTAGTCGCGCTGCACGGTGGCGGCGAGGCGACCGAGGGAGGCCGTGACTTCGGGGCGCAGGGTCACGTCCCGTCCGCCCTGGTCTTCGAAGCGGAAGAGCTGGGAGCTGAGTTCGCCGCCGGATTTTTTCAGGTAAAGCTCGGTGGCTTCTAGGATGGGGGTCTCGTATTCGACACAGCCGTAGCGGCGGGCGACAGAACGGCAGGCGGCGAAGAAGTAATTGCGCACGGCGCAGTCTTCCGGTTTGAAATCGCGAAATCCGGGGAGTGTTTGAAATCCTTTGGCCATGGTCAGATCAATCGGGTGGGCGGAGAGGATAGTTCGGAGGCTCACGATGTCGAGGGAAATGGTCGAACTCGGAAGGTGGAATGCGGAACTCGGAAGTGGTGAAGCTCGGCAGTGCTTTTGCTCTGAGCGGGGGCTGAATCTGCGAGCTGCGCACCAGGAGCAATTTAAGAGCGTTTTTGAGGGCTCGGGAAGTTCGCTTGATTTTAATAACTGAAGGTGACACTTTGGCACCGTGTCTTTGCTGATGAATCCTGTTCTCGTTCGACGTATTTTAGCAGTTTTCGCGGTGATGGCCGGGATCGTTCTGCTGGGCACTGTGGTGGCGAGTCTCTTGCTGAACTTGTCTCAGGGGGAGGATTTGTTGTCCACTCTCGCCAAATTACCGTATCTACTTCTTATCTGTCTGCCAGGGGTGGTGCTGCTTTTGTGCGGGGTGCAATTATATCGAGAGATGAGTGTGGAGGCTTTCAAATGGGTGCTCGGTTTCTTGGTGTTGTCGGGGATGATCATGTTGGCCTCTCTGCCGTTCGATTTCCGGCCCGAGATTCTGCCGGAGAGGTTGTATGAAAATGCGAGTTTCTTTATTTTTTGCTGCCTGAGCGTGATGATCTACCTTTGCTTGCTCCGTTGGGGGCTTCCCCACCTCGATCCGCATGCAACGGCAGCCCAGGCCAGCCTTGGGAAAGGGGTGTTGGTGTTGCTGGCAGTGCTGCTCTGGATGTTATTATCCGAGATTTTCCGAGTGTATGCCCCGAAGGAGGAAGGCTATGAGTATGTGCCGCGGTGGCCCTGGGGCTTGGTGGGCTTCGTCGTATCCCTTGTCATCCCTTGTGTTTTATACCGCCTGGCAGTGCTCCGCTTCGTTAAGAAATAGCAAGGGCGGCTTTACTCTGGAAAATTAATAGATGATGAACGATGGAAGCCGTGAACTCGGAAAATATGGACGCTAGTTGGAGGGTGGAAGCACAGCGGAGATTCGGAGAGCGCGATGATGTTTTTTCATACGTTGATGACCCCTACAGCCTCTGGGCGAATCTACGGAGTGTATTCCAAAAAGCCTACGAATATCCTTATAACGAGGATGATATTCGTGCGATTTACGAGTACGCAGAGTGGTCATGCAGGCAAGAAGAAGGGGAGTCCGCTGAAGATGATTTGCTCACTTGTGTGGCCGTTTGCTTTTTCGAGCACATTCCGGAAATTAAGGCTGCGGTAAAGGATCTGCCACGATGGTTCAAGTTGAGTGAGATTATGACGATGAGAGAGATTTTTACATACCAGCTTGGTCAAGCAGGCTTCGAAAGAATTCTGGAAGCCTACCCGAAAGCGCAGCGCATCAAGTTTGATCAAAGAAAGTCCAAGAAAGGGCTCAAATCATCGAACAAACGCCGGGGCTCGGACCGGTGAGCGAAACTGACTGGTAATGACTGGGGGAAATCCAGGCATGAGGAGGACGTGGTGGGGGGAAATGCTCTCGGTGCAGCACAAACAGCGAATAAAGCTGATTGTTACCGGACAAGGGCCAACTTCTTCAGGCGACGTGAAGTCAGTCACCAACTACAAATAAAACGCTCCCTTCTGCCAGATTGTTTTGTGTTTGGTGTCAGGTGTGGTTTTTCCGTAGGTGGGTACGCAGAAAAAGGGATGTGGTGGCACATCCCTGGGAAAGCTGTTCTGTCAGCAGGCGTTTTGGCCGGGCTCAAGCCGCTTAGGACTTGTAGCGGAGGCGTTTTTTGTGGCGGTTGGCCTTCATGCGCTTCTTGCGCTTGTGCTTGCTGATTTTGGTTTTACGGCGTTTTTTGAGACAGCCCATGGTTGTTTTTTCTGGTTTGTGGTTTGGTTGCCGCGGTCGGTGCCGCCGGCGCGTTTGTTGATCTTAGCTCAGGGAACGATTTTGTTCAAGGGATATTCGATGATGCCTTCCGCGCCGTGCTCTTTGAGCGAGGGGATGATGTGGCGGGCGACGGATTCCTCGATGACGGTTTCCACGGCGACCCATTTTTCCGCGTCGGTGTCGGCCAGGGGGCTGACGGTCGGACGGCGCAGGGAGGGGAGAAGCTCGAGAACGGCATCGAGCGAAGCCGATGGCAGGTTCATTTTGAGACCGACTTTGTCGCGGGCGAGCAGGGCGCCTTTGATCATGAGGACGAGACGGTCCATTTTTTCCTTTTTCCACTCGTCTTCATAAGCCTGCGGGCTGGCGTAGAAGTGGGGGAAGGAGGAGAGGAGCTCGTCGACGATGCGCAGTTTGTTCGCG
>JBNNED010000353.1:0-6217 GCA_050285825.1 Verrucomicrobiales bacterium
ACGTATTGCCCGTGCGGCCCGGTGCTGAGCTGACGGAAGCGCACAAAGGCCCGCATTTTATGGATGTCTCGGCTGATGGCTTTGCGCATGATTTCGAGGCTGCGCGTGGCCGGGTGGGTTGTGTTTTGTAAAATGTCTCTGGGGGGCTCTTGGGTGAGGGTCCAGAGGATTTGATAGAGCAAGGCCCATTGTTTGCCGGAGCGATGGCAGCTGGTGGTCTCGGCCAGGCGTAGGAAGGCGCGAGGGACTTTGAGGGTGGGCAGGTTGATGGCTGCGGGGGGCGGCTGTGAGTCCTGGAAGAGGTCTGGGGCATCGGCGGTCGACCAGAGGACGTCGCGCGGATGCACTTTCTGAGACAGCAATTGCCGGGCGGTGTCGCGCCATGCCTCGAAGTTCGGTTTGATGGTGACTGCTTGCATGCTTAAAATTCTCCGTGACGGGCCTCGGCTGCGGATTGTCGGGTGGCGGGTTGCGGACTGGTGAAGTCGAGCTCGAGCTGGGTCGGGGGTGGCGAGAAGCGGCGGCGCAATTCATCACTGGAGAATTCGAGCCGGGCCGGGTGGTGATCGGCACAGATCATGAAGGGGAGGGTTTTTTTAAGTTGGACGCGCAGCTTGATGAGGTCGTTGAGTCGGACGGCATGGTGTCTGCGCAGTTTGACAATGCGCTGGGCGTTGCGCACTCCGAGGCCGGGGATGCGGTAGAGGAACTCGATGGGCGAGCGGTTGACGTCGATGGGGAAGGTCTGTCGGTTACGCAGTGCCCAGGAGAGCTTCGGATCGATGTCGAGGTCGAGGTTTGGGTGCTTTTGGTTCGCGATTTCATTGACCTCAAAGCCGTAGAAGCGCATCAGCCAATCCGCTTGGTAGAGTCTGTGCTCGCGCACCAAGGGCGGTGATTTCAAGGGGAGGATGATGGAGGGATCGGGGATGGGGCTGAAGGCGGAGTAGTAAACGCGCTTGAGTTTGAAATGGCCATAGAGGTCGTCGGCTCGGGCGAGGAAGTCGCGGTCGTTCGAGGCATCGGCACCGACGATCATTTGCGTGCTCTGGCCGGTGGCGAAGCTGGGCGCTTTGCTCAGGGAGGGGGATTTCGAGTGGGATCTTTTTTTGCGTTCCTGTCGGACCTCTCCGATGCGCTGGTGAATGGTGGCCATGGCGTTTCGGGTGCGTGCGACATTCTTTTCGGGGGCCAGAATTTTGAGGCTTTCTTGCTGGGGAAGTTCGACATTGATGCTGAGGCGGTCGGCGTATTTTCCAGCTTCTGCGATCAATTCGGGGGAGGCTTCCGGGATGGTTTTGAGGTGGATGTAGCCGCGAAAGTGGTGTTGGAGGCGGAGCAGTTTGGCGACTCTGACGACCAGCTCCATGGTGTAGTCGGCGCTGCGCACGATGCCAGAGCTGAGGAAGAGACCCTCGATGTAGTTGCGTTTGTAGAATGACAGGGTCAGCTCGACGATTTCCTCCGGGGTGAAGCGGGCCCGCCGGACGTTGCTGGAGCGGCGGTTGATGCAGTAGTGGCAGTCGTAGAGGCAGACATTGGTGAGTAGGACTTTGAGCAGGGAAATGCAGCGACCATCGGGGGTGTAGGAGTGACAGATGCCAGCCCCGCCGGTGGAGCCGACGCCTTGACCCCCGCGCGAATCTTTCTTTGCCCCCGCTGAACTGGCGCAGGAAGCATCGTATTTGGCCGCGTCTGCCAGGATTTCCAGTTTCTTCAAGGTGTTCACAAGATCACTTTATGTGGCTAGGCCTTTTTGACAAGTGATTAGGTGTTGATTTTGTGCGTATTGGGAGGAATTCCTATCCTGTCTTTGGCTGGAGCTGTGGTAGGCTAGTGCCATGCATCTCTTAATCACGGGGGCCAATGGCTATATTGGCTTGCGCTTGTTAACGGAGCTCTCTCATAGCGGGCACCGCGTGACGGCGATGGTGAGGAACGCGGCGAGAATTCCTCCGGATTTGCGAGCCTTGTATGAGGAGGACGGTCGCTTGGAGCTGATCGAGGGTGATTTTCTCAATGATCCCAGCGAGCTGCCAGCGTGCCCAGAGGATATCGACGCCGCTTATTACCTGATTCACTCGATGGGGGGCGGAGCCGGCTTCGAGGAGCGCGAGGCGCGTTGTGCGGAGCATTTTTGCAGGTGGCTCGGCGGGTCGACGGTGCGGCAACTGGTTTACTTGTCTGGGATTCTGCCCGAGGAGCGGCGCTTGTCACGCCATTTAGAATCCCGCCAGCGGGTGCATGAAATTCTCACCGAGAGCGGCATCCCGGTGACAACACTCCGGGCCTCGATCATCGTGGGCTCGGGTTCGGCCTCATTTGAGATCATCCGGGACCTGGTGGAAAAGCTACCGGTGATGATTACGCCGCGTTGGGCTTTGACGCGTTGTCAGCCGATTGCGGTGCGCGATGTCCTGGCGTATCTGACGGGGGTGATCGGCAGGGAGGAATGTGCTGGGAAAGCGTATGATATCGGAGGGCCGGAGAAAATGACCTATTTGGAGATGTTGAAGCTCTATGCCAAGGCCCGGGGGCTACGGCGCGTGGTGCTGACCGTGCCGGTTTTCACCCCGCGGCTCTCATCGTATTGGCTGAGTGTGGTGACGGCGACCAATTACCAGTTGGCCAAGGCCTTGGTCGGAAGTTTGCACATGGAGACTGTTTGTCGCGAGGAGTCGATCAAGGGTATCTTGGATCGTGAGCTGCTGACTTATGAAGAAGCGATCGCGCGGGCCTTTTCTCGGATCGCGCAGAACCGGGTGCCTTCAACGTGGTATGGGGCGATTTCCAGCGGGCAGCTGAGCCACCGACAGATCCAGACGATCCAGGTGCCGGAGTTTGGCGTGCTCCGAGACCGGCGGGATGTGCCCTTATCGGCGCCCCGTGATGAGGTGATTGAGGCTGTCTGGTCCTTGGGCGGCAAAGTAGGGTGGCCGAATATGGGCTGGGCGTGGAAGCTGCGGGGATTTCTGGACCAAGTGGTCGGGGGCATCGGCATGCGGCGTGGCAGGCGCAGTGCCAACTCCCTCAAACCCGGAGACGCCTTGGATTTTTGGCGGGTGATCGTGGCCGACAAGAAGTCTGGTCGGCTGATTCTCTATGCGGAAATGAAGCTGCCCGGCGAAGCGTGGTTATCCCTCGAGGTGACTGGGGAAACATTGAGGCAAGAGGCGACATTCCGGCCTTGTGGGGTCTTGGGACGCCTGTATTGGTATCTGACCTATCCATTTCATTTGGTCTTGTTTCCAAAAATGTCGGGAATTTTATCCTCTGGTTGGCGCGAGCGACGATCGGGAGCGGCTTGAAGTAACTCGGTTGGCATGAGCACGTTCCCGTCGCTTCATTGGCGGGACTTGCCAAGGGCGGCGGGCGGGGGTATGGGGCGGGGGATGAGCGAGCCGCTGGCAGAGGAGAACTGGAAGAGAACTTTCGGGCTGGATTTGCTGCGCTCGGTGCCGCTCGGGGTGGTCGAGACGGTGGGGACGACCTTTGCGATGTTCGTGGCGATCGCTTTGTTGAAGCTGGGGGATTTATCGAAGTCGGCCATCATCGGAGCTCCGGCTTTGGGGCTTTTATTGGGCTTTTTAGGGGTGGCGCTGGTGCGGCGGGCGGGTTGGTCGGTGAATGTGGCTTCGGCATTGGGTTGGTCGGTGGCGGCCGGCGGCTATGCCGTGGTGGCTCTTTTTCCGGGGGACGGAACGATCTTCGTGGGCGGCATCGTGGTGGCTCTTTTGGCGCACATGCTGGCGGCTCCGATGCAGTCGCAGATTTATAAACGGCATTATCCCGATGCCGTGCGGGGGAGGTTGTTCTCGGTGGTGGCGATGTGCCGGGCGACGGCCTCGGCGGTGTTTGGCTACGGGGCGGGGCTGTGGCTGCTGGGGCGCGGTGGGGATTACGGAGCATTGTTCTGGGTCTTCGCAGGCTGCAGCGTGGTCAAGGCGGTGGTGACGCTGGGGATGCGACCGGTTTATTTGCGCAAGACGAGCCGTTTTTCTTTATTCGAGTCTTTTGAGCACTTGCGGGATGATGCGGCGTTTCGGAAGTTGTTGGTGACCTGGATGTTGCTGGGCTTCGGGAATTTGCTGTGCATGGCGCTCTTCGTGGAGTTTGTGACTAATCCAGCCTATGGCTTTGGCTACGGCGCGGCGCGGGTGAGTTTGCTGACGACGACGCTGCCGATGTCGGTCTTCATCGTGTCGGTTTTTGCCTGGGGTCTGATTTATGACAAGATGGAGTTTTACCGGCTGCGGGTGCTGGTGAATGCCTTCTTTTTTCTGGGGATTCTGGTTTATTATTGGGCACCGAATTTCACCGTTTTATGCGTGGGAATGGCCCTGCACGGCGTGGGAAAGGCGGGGGGGAATGTCTTGTGGTCCTTGTGGACGACAAAGTTCGCTCCGGCGGACAAGGTGTCGGAATACATGGGACTGCACACCATGTTTACGGGCGTCCGCGGGGTGATTTCGGCCTACTTCGCCTTTGTCATGGCGAGCACGCTGGGGCCGGAAGTGGTGGCGGTGGTGGGGGCTTTCTTTATTCTGGTGGCCTCGCTGATGTTGATTCCTGAGATTCGGGCGAACGGGCGGGTCAAGACTCATACCACTCCGTCGTAACTTTCGGTAAAATGTTTGGTCTGTATTATTGAAAAATTGCGCTGCCGCGTTTGTTTTTCAGACGCCGGGTCTTTTCCTGCCAAATCAGCGTTTGTGCTCAGTCACGATCTCCAGATCGCTCCTTCACACTGCCTTGATTTGGCAGAAAAATCCTCCGGCATTTTACCGATATTTACTTCTTCTTGGTATTAGGCAGCGCGGCGCGGCGCGGCGAGCCACCAGTGGAAGACGAGGGCCGAGAGGATGGCGGCGAGTCCGACGTGGAGGACTTGCACGAGGGCGATGATGCCGATTTGGGAGAGGATGACGCCCATGATCATGAGGGCCGCGACGGTCGTCATGACGAGGCGGGGAACGGTGCCATGGGCGCGGCTTTTCCAAAAGAGCCAGCAGGTCGTGAAGAAGATGAGCCAGGAAAAACTGCGGTGGATGAGATAAACGGCGGTGTGCTCGATTTCGTGAATCCAGTCGGTGCGGGCTTCGCCCTGGTGGGCGAGCTGGAGCTCGTCGGTCAGCTCACGGATTTGCGAGCCGATGAGGCCTTCGGTGATGACGAGGAGGAGGAGAAAAGCGACAGCGACGCGGGGCGCTCCAGTGATCGGGGCGGGGTTCTCGGCGGTGGCGCGGTGGATGTAAACGAGGACGAAGGTGAGGAGGAGGGCGAGGAGGAGGTGCACGGTGATGATGCCGGTGTGGAGGGCGCTGAGCACGACGAGGGCCCCGAGCGCGGCGTTCGCCAGGACGAGGACGAAGGCGAGGACGCAGCAACGGCGGATGGCGGGTCGAAGTTCGCGACTGCGCAGGCCGAGGATCATGAGAATGAGGGTGGTGAGCGTGATGGGAAGGGCGAAGAGGCGGTTGAGGTATTCCGTCCAGGTGTGGCGGACGTTGAACTCGGCGGGGAGGCTCTCGCGCGTGACCGTGGCGGGATCAAGTCCGAGGCGTTCGGCCTTTTTCTGGAATTTCGCGAGGTCGATCTGAGAAAAGTCGATTTGTTCGACCGAGGTCGGCGGGATGATCTTTCCCCAACAGGTCGGCCAATCGGGACAGCCCAGCCCGGCACCGGTGACGCGGACGATGGCCCCGATAAAGATGAGGATGATGAGGGAGACGAGGGCGGCGAAGGCCCAGTGCTGGATCGATTTCGGTCTCACGCAGGGGAAAGTAGAGTGGGAAGGGGGAAGTGGGAAGGCGGAATGCGGAATTAGGAATTAGGAATTAGGATTTAGGATTTAGGATTTAGGATTTAGCAAGGTGGGTTTTCTTTTTCGTGCGGTGGGGGGAATTTGTGGTATGTGGTGGGGGCTTGAAGGACTTGTTGTGTAAAGCGCGGACGGAGCTGCCCTTGGTGGGGCCGGCTTTGTGGGCGCTGGGCGGTGCCTTGGCGGGGCGTGGCTGGTGGTTGGGGGCCTTGCTCCTGCTGCTGGGCGGCGCTTTTTTGCTGCGGCGGAGTTGGGCTTGGGGCGCGACGGCGGGGGTGCTTTTTTTGCTGAGGGCCGGGCGGGTGGCGTGGTCGGAGGGAGGGGAAGAACGTTTGCTGACGGCATTGGCGGCGCGGGAAAGCGGTGCGGTGGTGCGGGGGAGCCTGGTCGTCGGGC
>JBNNED010000354.1:0-3198 GCA_050285825.1 Verrucomicrobiales bacterium
AGGCCGAACGCACGCCATACGAAGAGCAAATCGCCTACCTGGTCGGTCGCCGCGTGGAGGTTGAGACCGGTCGGGCGGAAGGTCGCTTGAAGAAAAAGTATGAGAAGGAGTGGAAGGCTTACGAGGCCGTCGCGAAGAAGAAACCGGGGAGCTTGCAGAAGGCTTGGGTCGCGACGGATGTGGGCACGGAGGCCCCGCCGACCTACTTGGCGAGCCGCACCGGCAAGAAAGTCATCGGACCGGGCTTCATTAAGATTCTTGATCCGAAAAAACCGGACATTCAGCCGATTGAAGAGCTGAACTCCACGGGGCGGCGCACGGCTCTCGCGAACTGGATCACCGATCCGAAAAACCCGCTCACGGCGCGGGTCATCGTCAACCGCGTGTGGCAATTCCACTTCGGTCGCGGTCTCTCCGTGAATACCAGTGAGTTCGGGACCCTGGGCGAGGAACCCACGCACCCGGAGCTGCTGGATTGGCTCACGGCGGGCTTCATCGAGAACGGCTGGAGCATCAAGTGGCTTCACCGCCAGATGGTGAACACGGAAAGCTATCGCCAAAGCAGCTTGGTCCCGACCAGTGAGCACGCGGCGCAGGTCGATCCGGGGAACAAATTCATGTGGCGGGCGCGTCCGCAGCGTCTGGACGCCGAGCAGATGCGCGACACCCTGCTCATGCTCTCAGGCGAGCTGAAAGACCGGGGCGAGGGACGTTCGTCGGGCGGTAGCACGCCCGTGCGCTCGGTTTACTTGCAGAAGAAGCGGAATTCGCCGGACGAGGTCCTGTCTCGTTTTGACGCCCCGGCTGGCTTTACGAGTGTCTCGAAGCGCGATGCGACGAATACGCCGTTGCAGAGCTTGTTGATGGTCAATGCCGAGTGGCCTTATTACCGGGCGTCCAAGATGGCGAGCCGGGTCAGGTCGGCTCACCCGAATGCCGATCGTGCGGAGTTGGCGAAGGCCAGTTTCGAGCTGGTTTACGGTCGCCCCGCGACGAAAGCGGAGATCGAGGGTGGGAAGAATTTCCTCTTGAAACAGGAAGAGGTCATTTCCGGCAAGGAACCCGAGCCGCGCAAGAAACTCGATGGCGAACTCGTCTCCGCGGAGAGAATTTTCGCGCCCCTGGCCAAAAAAGGAGAGAAGGCGATTTCCTTCGATCCGGAGTCGGCTCACAAAAAGCTGCGCGTCACGCTGAGCGAGTCGGAAGGCGAACTCTTTGCCGTGGAAGCGGTGGTGCGCCTGGAGTCCTTTTACAAAGACGCTTCCGTGCGGACGCTGGTCTCGCGCTGGAACGGGAATCACGGTACGCCGGGCTGGTCGCTGGGCCTGACGAGCGATGGCTCGCGATACGATCCGCATCAGCCGCTGATTCAGCTGATTGGCTATGATTTCCAGGGAGAAATGGGCACCGAAGACGTCCTTTCCGGCCTCAAAATGGAAAAAGGAAAGCCTTACTACATCGCGGCCGTTTTCCGCGACGACAAGTTGGCGGGGCAGAAATTCGGCGGCACGGTCGATTTCTACCTCAAAGACCTCTCCGACCCGAAAGCCGAGCTGCAGCACCAGCGCGTCGCGCACGGACTGGAGCGCTATCATAACAAATCCCGGGCCTTTGTCCTGGGCGGGCGTGACGGCCAGTCCATGCACACCTGGGACGGTGAGCTTTACCGCTTCGCCCTGACGAAGGGTGAGCTGGAGAGCTCGCAACTGATCGTCAACAGCGAAGCCACGCCGAAAGGGCGCCTTAGCGAAGTGAGCGCAAGCCAGCTGGAGAGCGCGGCCTCCGCGAATCTGGCCTGGAGCAGTGCGGGCACTGGGAAGAACGAGCCGGCGGACTTCGCGGCTTTGATCGACCTCTGCCACGTCCTCATCAACTCGAACGAATTTCTTTATTTGCCATGAAAATGAACATCCCACATTACGAAAGACTGACGAATCGGCGCGATTTTTTGAAACGGGCCGGAGGGGGCTTCGGCGCGCTGGCGGCGGCGGGCGTGCTCGGCAATACCGGTCTCATGTCGGCCTTGGGTAACCAGGGCTCGGTGGTCAATCCCTTGCAGCCCAAGGTGCCCAAGCTGCCGGGAACGGCGAAGCGCGTCATTTTCCTCTTCATGGAAGGCGGGCCGAGCCATCTTGATATTTGCGACCCGAAACCGCTGCTGAACAAGCTGGCGGGCCAGAAATTGCCGGAAAGTTTCGGCAAAGTCGTCACAGCCATGGGCGAGGCCGACGCGCCCCTGCTGGGCACGAAGCGTGAGTTCAAGCAACACGGCGAGAGCGGTTTGTGGTTCTCCGACTGGGTTCCGCACATGGCGGAAATGGCTGACGATTGGTCGGTCATCAAATCCTGCGTCGCGGACGGCATCAACCACGCGGGCGGCGTTTGTCAGATGAATACGGGCTCGATCATCGGTGGCCGGCCTTCGCTGGGGAGCTGGGTCAGCTACGGGCTGGGCAACGAGAACCAGAACCTGCCCTCTTTCGTCGTCTTGAAAGACACGGACGCGCAAGTCATCAACGGCGTGCGGAACTGGGGCAGCGGCTTCATGCCAGCGGTTTATCAAGGCACCTTGCTCGACGACGGCCCGGAGCCCTTCCGTCACCTGAACCGGCGGAAAGGGAGCACGGCGGAGCGCCAGCAGGCGAAACTCGATTTTCTCGGCGATCTCAACCGCAGTCATATGAAAGGGCGCGAGGAATTCACGGATCTCGACGCGCGCATCAAGAGTATGGAACTCGCCTTCCGCATGCAGGCGCACGCGCCGGAGGCCGTCGATCTCAGCCAGGAGTCGGAAGTGACCAAGAAGCTCTACGGCATGGATGAAAAACACACCGCGAACTTCGGTCGCATGTGTCTCCTCGGGCGTCGCCTCGCCGAGCGCGGCGTGCGCTTCATCCAGCTCTATCACGGCGCGGGCAGCAAGTGGGACTCGCACAGCAACATGGAATCGAACCACAGCCGGCTTTGCGCGGCCGTCGATAAACCGGTGGCCGGTCTGCTCAAGGACCTCAAGGCGCGGGGGATGCTCGATGAGACCCTCGTGATCTGGGGTGGTGAGTTCGGGCGCACGCCGATGTCGGAGAAAGGTGACGGGCGCGACCATAACCCGACCGGCTTCTCGATGCTCTGGGCCGGCGGCGGCGTCAAGGGTGGTCAGTCGATTGGCCAGACCGACGAACTCGGCTTGCACGCGATCGA
>JBNNED010000355.1:0-9886 GCA_050285825.1 Verrucomicrobiales bacterium
GTTGACGAGCCCGAAGAGGCCGAGGGCGATGAGAATGCCGTAACGGACTTTCGCCGAAAGCGAGCTCAGGCTGGCCACGACCAGGCTCAGCAAGATACTCATCGCGATGAGAATCCGGTCCGCCGTGACATAAGCGGGGACGCCGTCTTCCCGCGCCAGCTCGACCTCACCCCGCCAGTAAAAATAGGCCGCCACTCCGAGGAGCGCCCAGATCGCGAGCGAGGGTCGGCGCGCCTCCACACGACCCGCCAGCATGAGGAAAGCGCTCAATGCCGCGCCGAGAGCGGCGAGGATGAGCCCCGCGCCCATGCGGACCTCGACGAAGTCAATGCCGGTGACAAGCAGGGGCAGGAGCAGGAAAAATGCGATGAGTGCGAAGGCCGTTTTCATAGTCAAAAGAAGAAAGCGGAGCCCGCGCGGGGGAATGCGGACGCCTCATTTCGCCCCGCGGCCGAAGAGGACGGCGGGGACGGTTTTGAAGAGGATTTTGATGTCGAGCCAGAGGCTCCAATTATCGATGTAGGCGAGATCCAGCTTCACCCATTCCTCGAAGCTGGTGATCTTGTTGCGCCCGCCCGCCTGCCACGTGCAGGTGATGCCGGGTTTCACACTGAGCCGCCGCCGGTAGGAGGCTTTGTCGAAATTCTCCACCTCGTACATCGGGAGCGGACGCGGGCCGACGAGGCTCATCTCGCCCTTGAGCACGTTGACGAGTTGCGGGAGCTCATCAATGCTCGTTTTACGCAAAAAAGAACCCCAGGCGAAGACGCGGGGGTCTTTGTGGAGCTTGAAAACGGGGCCGCTCATCTCGTTACCGGCCGTGCGCTTGACCTCTTCCAACTGCTTTTCGGCGTCGGGCGCCATCGTGCGGAACTTCCACACCTTGAATGGCTTACCGTAGCGACCCGCCCGCGTCTGGAAGAACAAAATACCACCCCGACGGCTCGCCAGCTTGATCCCCACGGCCGCCACAAGCCAGAGCGGAGAGGTCAGAATGAGCAGAATCAGGGCTCCGAGCCGGTCCATCAAGCCCTTCGCCAACAAGGCCCAGGAGAGTTCGGGCGTGGAGCGCAGCACGAGCATCCCCTGTCCGCCCATCGTGTCAAAGGTCGGGCGCGCCACCCGTGATTGCATGAAATCGGCCACTACCCAGGCCTCGACGCCGAGCACTTCGCAAAGCTCCAGCATCTCGGAAAGAACGTCGAAATCCACCCCCGTCGCATCGAAAATGACCTTGCCTACCGACTCCTCCTTGATCGCCGCTTCCAGCTCCTCCTGGCAAGCCCCTTTGACCGCCATCATCTGACGCACGACCTTGGTGCGCTCGTAAAAACTCTCCGGCATGGCATCCAAAAAGGCCTGCCGCTCCCGCTCTTTGCCGACGAGAATGACGGCTTCTTTGGCGTCTTCCTCCCGCACCATCTGCCTCACCAGCAGAGAAGTCCCGCGCTCCCGCAGCAGCAGGAGGCCGGCCGCGATGGGGGCGGCGGCCCCGAGAATCCAGCGACTTTCCAAGGGCACTTTCAGGAACATCACGACCAAGCCGACGACAAGCGCGACGACCAAGCCGGCCCGGATGATCTGCCAGAGAGAGCGCCAGACGCTGCGGTAGAGCGCGTCCTGATAGTAACCGAAACTTTCCAGCGCGATGGGAGCCAGCGGGACGATGACGAACATCAGGACCGACAAGTCCGAGAGGTCGGTCGGCACTTCCCCCGAGCCGTATAGCAAGTCGCGCACCGGTCCGCGCAGCCAGTGGGCGATCCAAAAAGCGGCCCAGATCAGCAAGGCATCGATCACCTGCAAAATCTGGATCGAAAATGATGTCGCTCTTCCGGTGTTCATTCGATCCTGCTCTCTAAATCTCCGGCGGGGGGTGCCAATCGCAACTCGCCACCGCCAGCTATAGACATCCCAGGCTCATAAACCAGCCCGAAATCAGCCAAATCCTCCCCGAATCCCCCTTTTCGCTCGCTCAGCGTCTCATGAACAAAGACCCTCCTCCCCCCCTTGATCTCATTGGACAGCAATTGGTAAAACTCGGCAAAACGAGCGCTTTGGCGAGGGACGGAGATGATCGTCAGATTTTTGACGCGATAGTTGACATAGCGGTCATGAACGGCGTTGGTCACTCCGAGGAGATAGAGATCCCCGGGGCGCGCTTCCCGTCGCACCTCCGCCGAGGTGACGTAGTGATAATCCCGCTCCTCGTCAGCCAGCAGCGAGATCCCCCCCAGAAAATTCCCCATGGCGAGGCAAGCCACCCAGCCAGCGAGCCAGCGCGATGCCACTGCGCGCGTCAGTAGCGCGGCCATGAGCCAAAACAAGGGCACGCCCAAGAGCCACATTTCCGGGTTCCCGGGCTCGAAGGCGAAAATCATCGCCCCATAAGCCCCCGCAGCCAGAATCACCGCCCAGGTCTGCGCCGACCAGCCGCGCCATTGACCCGGCAGGGCGCGCAGCTGCCAGGCCATGACGAGGCCAAGCACGACCACGCCGAGGAGGCAGAGGGTCCAGAGCGTGATTTGCCAAAGCGGCCAGCCTTCCGCCATCATCCGTTCTTCCTCTAAAAAACGGTAAGGAAAAAGCCGGTTTTGCAAGAGTTCATAGACGGGGTCCACGCCCATGATGAGATTCGTCCCGACGACCGCCGAGCCGAGTCCGACCACGGCTTTCGGGACGGATGCCGGGCTCAGGGTGGCTTCGGCGCGATCCACCGCTCGCTGGGAGCGCAATTCCTCGTGTAAGAGAACGGCCAGCTCATCTCTCGGCTGCGCCCGAGTCACGGAGGTGAGGTCCGCGAGTCGCTCCGTGATAAGATAGGCACTCGGCAAAAACAGGAGCGCGAAGGCGAGACCTCGCCAGTCTTTGCGACCCACCAGGTAGGCGAGCGCGAGCACGACGAGGGGCGGCCCGAGCGCGCGGTGGACGTTGAGGGCAAATACGATCAAGAGGGCGCAGAGCACGCCCCGTCCTTTCTCCGGTAGCCTGAAGACGAGCCAGATCACCCCGAGGAGAATGGCGCTCCCGACGGCATAGACCTCCACCTCGTGAGCGTAGCGCCAGAAGCCGTAGGTCAAGGCCAGGCCGGCCACCAGCGCGAAACGCCGGCCCTCCCCGCCCACGCCCAAATCCCGCAAAAGCAGGTAGAAAAACCCGAGCGCCAAGACGGCTCCAGCCCGGCTGAGGCCGACGAGGACGTGGTAGGATTTTTCCGCACCGGAGAGTTCGAAAACGGCTTTGGCGAGGGGATGGTAGAGGCGATGGTTGGGGTGCAGGATTTCCCGATAGGGACGTTCTTCCACCTCGCGCGCGTAGGTGAAGGCGTCCTCCGCCTCGCTATGGTTCGCGATGCGCGGGCAGAAAAAAACCCCAGCCAAGGCGAGGTAAGCCAAGAGCCAGAGTTTCGATGTGGAGCAGTTCTTCACAGTTTCGACCGATGGAAAATCACTCTCGGGATGAGCCGGATCACCAGCATCACCCAGCGCCACCACCACGGGGCGTAAACGACTCCCGCTTTGCGCTTTGTCAGCGCCTTCACAAGCACGCGCGCCACGGCCTCTGGCTCGGAAAAAAGCGGGGACTCCGGCAAATCGGAAGTCATCGCGCTGCGCACCAAGCCCGGCTTGACGAGCAGGACACGCACTTTTTTGTTTTTCAACGCCGCTCGGTGCGCCAGTGATTCGACGTAAGTGGCCAAAGCCGCTTTCTGCGCGCCGTAGAAGCCATTCGACTGACGCCCCCGGTCGCCCGCCACCGAGCCAATAATCTGCAAACAGCCCCCGTCGTTCTGTGCGGCCAGGAGCTCGCACGCCTCACGCGCCAGGAAGGCCAGGGCCGTGAAGTTCACGCCCACATCCGCCCGCCACTCGCTCAAGCCGCCTTCTTCATCGCTGAGCACCCCGGGGGCGATCACCACCGCGCTGAGTTCCCCGGCCGAACGCAGCCAGTCCAAGTCCCCTTCCCAATCCGCGAGGTCAAGCAACTGCGTGCGCACCTCCCGCGCGCCGCGCAGCCGAGCGTCCGCCGCGACTTTTTCCAACTTCCCGGCATCCCGGGCGGTCAAGAACAAGGCTTCCCCCCGCTCCGCAAGCTGGCGCACGAGCGCTTCCCCCATCGCGGAACTGGCCCCGATGATGGCTACCGATGTCTTTGCGGACTCTGTCATTGCGTCACTCGTTTCCAGAAAGCCGACATCATGGCCGGATCCCGCCATTGTTCAAGTCGTTCCCACTCCGGGTAAGATTCACGGAAGAAATCCCCCGCCATGCGGGCGTCTTTGGCTGGGTAGAGGCGACCGCCCGCTGCGCGCACGATCTCATCAAGACGTGTCATCAACTCCAAGGTCTCCGCGCCTCGCATCGGGAAGTCCATCGCCAGCGTCCAGCCGGGACGGGGAAAGGATAAGCAGCCGGGTGACTCGCGGGTTCCGAATTTTTTCAACACGGTCAGGAAAGGTCGCTGATCCGCCACGAGAACGCGCTCGACGAGCTCCGCCAGAGCCGCCCGCTCCGCGACGACGCATTGATATTGCAGAAACCCCCGCCGACCGTAGAGCCGATTCCAGTGCGCCACGCCATCGAGTGGAAAGAAATACGATCCGAAATCGACCCGCGCGCGCCCCGTCTTGCGCGTCCAGCCATAGACCCGGTTAAAGGCGGAAATACTCAGCTTGTTCAGGGCCGACTCCGGAGCGGAAAAAGGCACCGAGAGTCTTGGCCCGGCCAAGTCCGCCCTCTCATCCCCCTCCACAAAACGCCCGCCCATCGCCACCCCCGCCGCCCGGGCGCGACTGGCCAGATCCAGCCAGGCCACCGTCATGGGAAATTCCCGATCCAGCTCTTCCAAGCGGTCGCACGCCCCGTCCAGGTCGGGAAAGGCCACGCTTTCCTGCTCGATCCAGCCACCGGGCGGGATTTTCTGCAAGCGCACGGAGATCTCCCCCAGCACGCCGGTCAGCCCGAGCCCGGCGATGGTCGCCCCGAAGAGCCCGTCCCCGGGGCGCACTTCCCGCCAAGCGCCCTCACTGCGCAAGAGGGAAAAAGACTCGACCCAGTGGCCAAAAGTTCCATCGGCGTGGTGGTTTTTACCGTGAATGTCATTGGCGAGCGCCCCGCCGAGAGTGATGAAGCGCGTCCCCGGCACCACGGGTAAAAACCAGCCTCGCGGCACCGCCCAGTTCAGCACACTTTCCAGCGAGCAACCGGCCTCGGCGCGCAGAATCCCGGAGCTTTCGTCAAATCCACGGAGGCGATCACAGCGCGCCATCCCCAGAGCCGTCCCCCCTTCCGGCGGCAGGCCGGAATCCCCGTAACTCCGACCCAAACCAAGTGCGAGCTGGTCCTTTTTCCCCGTGATCTGCACCGCGTCCAGGGACCAACACGAGCTGCCACGGGCTGAGAGAGGCGGAAATCGCCCCCATGACTCATAGCATTTCATCCTTCAAACCGGCCAAAGAGCTAAGATGACCAAAATCAGCCACGCCGCGACCGAGCCGAGGAGGACGGGGCTTTTCAAGAGGAGGTGCTCAGGGCGCTCGACTTCGTCGGAACGCCAAGCGACACGCATGTAGTCGGAAACGCCCAAAATCACGGGAATGACGCTGGCGGCGAGGAGAAAGCCCCCCTTGCCGACGACGTAGCTGAGGTAAGCGCCGACACAAAGGACGGCGCTGAGGCCGAGGGCGCTGTCGAGGAGCATGAGGTTGTAAGCCTGGAGAACGGAGCGCGTGGAGCCGACTTTCTCGTGGTCCTTTTTGAGCAGGACGAGTTCGCCGCGACGTTTCCCAAAGCCGAGCAGGAGAGCGAGGGCGTAGGTGCAGAGCACGAGCCACCAGGTGGGCGCGACCCCAATGGCGTATGCTCCGGCGAGGACGCGGATGACGAAGCCGCCGGAAAGCGTGAGGACGTCGAGGAGGGGTAAGCTCCTGAGCCAGAGGGTGTAATTGACGGTCAGGGCGAGGTAAGCCGCCCCCAACCAGAAGACGCGCCCCCCGCCGTAGGCCCACCAGAGCAGGGCGAAGGCGAGCCCGGCCACGCCGAGAGCGAGCGCGAGAGCTTCCCGTTTCCGCATGCGACCCGAGGCCAGCGGGCGCTTTTTTTTACGCGGATGGTGTCGGTCTTCCGCGACGTTGACGAGGTCGTTCCAGAGATAACCCGCGCTGGCCAGGAGCGACACGGCAAGCAAAAGCGGCCAGACCGCGAGCCAAGCTCCGCTATCGCCCACCCGACCACTAAAAAAAAGAGCAGCCAAACAAAAGCCGCTCTTCACCCAGTGGGTCGGCCGAAGCGCCTCCCACCACGTCTGGAATTTTTTAACCAACTGATTGCCAAGGTACAATTTTGCGCCCTCGTGGCAAGCCTAGGCGGTGTTTCCGTGTTTCTGGGCTTCAGTGTTTCAGGACTTCGGGAATCAACCGAAACACTGAAATACCGAAACACCGAAATACTGACGCACGGCTCACCGCAGTGTCTTGAGCGGCACGGCATCTTCGCGATCGACCGCTCCCAGCGATTTTTGGTAGTGCGGGGCGACTTCGCGAATGAACTCGACATAGCGTTCGCGCGCCACTTCCTCTCCGCGCTCATCGCCGAGGCGCTCGTCGACCCAGATCATGACGCTCGGGTAGCCCCAGCGGTCGTTGATGTTTTTGAAGGCGTTGTTCATGAAACCCTGGAGCTTCATTTGCCAGTAATGCGGCGTCGAGCCGTCGCGCCCGACCAGCCAGTAAACGTAGTGCGCGCGTTGTTTGATTTTATTGCCCTCATCATCGAGATAAAAATCCCCGTTCTCCTTTTGCCAGTAGCGCAGGAGATGGAGGTCCATGACCTCGAGCGGGCCGCCTTCGGTCTCGACTGGCACGACCTCTCGTTTGACGATTTGCCAACCCTGCGCGGGCATGCAGACTTCCGGTCGGTGCAGGCTGCGCGGATCGGCTCCCGCCAGGATGAGGGTCGCGGAAATCGAGCGGTAAAGGCTTTCCAAACCTTCATCGGGGCCGAGCGGGTCGCGGTAAACCATTTTCAACTGCGTGGTGTCTTCCGGCAGCCACTGGATTTCCTGGGGCGACATTTCCTCCCGCGTGCCGACGAGGCCCCGGTAATCCGACGGGAGCCACATCACGAGACCGGCTTCGGGATTGGTCGCGGCATTGGGAAAAAGCTGGCACAGCCCAACGGTCACCCCGGCCATGAGGACGAAAATGATGGTTCTGATTTTGACTGAGAGCATGGAATTTTTATCTGTTTTTCGGTTTTCGGTCCTTCAGTGTTTCGTGCTTACGCTGGTTTTGCTCATGCCAGGCTTTTTGCTGCTGACTGACGGTAGCACAGAAACACAGAAACGCCGCTTCAGGCCTGCACCCTCCTCGTGGTGACTTTGGCCCGTTTGAAGAATTTCCCTCCGCGGTTCATGATCTCGCTGAGAGCCGACATGAGCACGACGGCGACCGCGAAGACGACGAGTCCCGCGACCATGTGGTAGGTCGAAGCGTTGGTTTCGTTTCCTTCTCCGATGGCGAACTCCGTGCCCCACCAGCGCGAACCGAGATAAAGCATCATCATGCGCACGAAGTTGCCCGCCACGGCCACCGCCGGGACGCAGGCCATGAGGACCCAGCGTTTCCACTCCTCCTTCACGCGCATGAAGGCGAAGACGAGCCCGATCATGACAAGGGCGAAAAGCGAGCGCAAGCCACTGCAAGCGGCCGCGACATTGAGGCTGATGAACTCGCCTGTCACCGGATCCACCGTGTCGGTGAGCACCGCCGTGCCGGATTTGGTGGCCTGGACGCCGAAGAGTTCCAGAGCGCCCGAAGTCAGATAAACCATGACATGCTGGAGCGGAGTCGAGATCGGCTCGATGAGAAAGCGCCAGGGCCAGAACATGCCTAAAAGCGCCCAGAGCCAGAAGAGTTTCTTGAACCACTCCCAGCCGAGATACCAGAAAATCAAGCCCAGCACGAGGAGCTGGCCCGACATGTAGCCGAAGTATTTCTGGTTCGCCTTATAGCCTCCGAAATAGATGAAAAAGCCGAGAAAAAGCAAGACCCCGCCCAGCCAGAGCACCGGCTTCACCGGCGTCGCCAACAAGTCCTTGCGCCGCACCCAGAACAGCCCCACCACCGCCAAAGGCACGAAATACCCAAACGACCACTCCCCTCCATCCTTCCCGTAATCAGCCCGCATCGTCTGCCAGAGCGTCGCCCGCGCCGACAAATCCACCGTGCCATCCGCGAGCTGCTTCCCGTAAGAACCCGCATAACCGTGGAGACCGAAAAGGTAGATAGAAACCACAAAGATGAGCGCTCCCGCCAGAAGAGATGGGAGGTTTTTGTTAAGAAATCGATCCATGAAATTTCACTTTGAATATGAACAGTCGCGAAAGCATCAGTCTTCAAATCACTCTGTCAATGATTGCCGCGAAACTTTTTTTCCATTGCTCCGGATTCGCTTCGGCAAGAAGCCATTCTCTCCCTTTCCGTCCCATTTCCTCTCGCTCCGCGACCGTGAGCTGTTCCATTTTACGCACGTCATGACATAAAGAACCCGCATTTCCGGGCTCATGGAGATAACCGGTGACAGCATTCTCAACGGTTTCGGTCAAACCGCCACTCGCCGCCGCCAACATCGGTTTGCCATAATCGTAGGCTTCATAAGTCACCAGACCCAGAGGCTCCCACCAGATTGAAGGAGCCAGCAAGGCACGTGCGGCTTTGATCAAACTGCTCTTTCGCTCTCCATCGACAAACCCGAGATATTGCACGGCAGTCATTTCTTGCTGAGCCTTTTGAACCTGCTCTTTTAAGACGCCCTCACCGCCGATCAGCAAGCGGGGGGTTCGTGCTCCCAACTCCCTCTCCAGCAAGCGCCAAGCCTCCAGCAAGGTGAGCACCCCTTTCTCAGGAACCAAACGCCCGAGAAAGAGATAATAACCCTCGTCCTGCGCAGGCGGTACCACCTCCATGGCATCCCAAGAGTGCCGCAGGGTGACAATCTGATTCTCCGCGACTCCCGCCTCAATGAACTTGTTCCGCATGAAGTCGGAGATCGCCACCCAGCACTTCACAGCCTCCAACCAGCCACTCTTGTGCAATTTTTTTAGCAACAAGGCGAAAAGAGCGGATTTGATCACACTGCCCTGCCAGGCCCCACTGATCACCTCGGCTCGGTAATCCCCCTGCAGGCTCTCTTCCGCCACACGCCTCCCAGTCCACAATGTCCCACTCACCGAAAAAGGCCTGAAATTGTGGACGTACTGAATGGCCGGCAGATCCCTTTGCAAACAGAAATCCAAAACCGCTGGCGAAATCACCGGATAAATATTGTGCAACAAGGCGACATCAGGGCGTGACCGCTCCCACTTCTCTGTTAGTTCACGAACCGTATCAGCATTGTAAAACAACTTACGCAACTGACTCAATTTTCCAGGTGCAGAGGGCCCTTTCCAGCTTTCACTAGCGACCAAATAACGCTCGAAACGAAAGTGATCCGAGCCATGCTCATAGATCCGCTCTACCGACTTCTCCTCCCCCCCTCGCTCAGTGTATTGGTTGAAGATTTGTAGGATTTTTGTCATTTAAGCCCGCCAGACATACTTTTATAAAGACCTTCTAGGCAAAACAAGTTCCCATATTTCTTGTCTAAGTGGGTAGGTGAAAACCTTCCAACACCTTTTTCAGGATAAAAAGTCAATTCACCAAAATATACACGGCCTGATACAGCATATAAGTCAACTCTGACAAAAGGAAAATCTTGAGCAAGCAATTCCGCCTTGTGTATCATATCCTCCAGCTCAGCAGGGCAAGGAATTAGTTCATCACTGTTAGGGTATTCAAATTCACCCTGTATCTTCACCCAATCTCTAGTGTAAAGATCTCTCGTATGAT
>JBNNED010000356.1:0-2973 GCA_050285825.1 Verrucomicrobiales bacterium
ATTGGCGAAAGCGCGGAGCTGGCGTCGGGAGTCGGTGCTGGCGTGGCCGGAGGAGGCTCTGCCGGGGAAAAAAGCGCGGAAAATCCATGCGCGTTGTCGTTTTTATCGGGCTTTGGGGCCGCTCGGGCGATTTCTGGCCGATGAACGTTACGGAGCGCACCTGCGCGGGGCGCGGGATTTGGCGGAGTATGCCGAGCGGGTGCGCGGGGCGGCTTTGGTCACGGCGCGTTTTCATGCGCTCTGTTTTGCCTTGGCCTGGCGACAGCCGTTTTTGGTGGCGGCGTCGAATACGGGAAAAATTCAGGCGCTCCTGGCGGATGTGGGCTTGGAAAAGCGTTTGGTGGCTGCGGAGGCGCTGGCAGAGCTGGGAGAGGTGCCGGCCTGGACGCCGGAGGAGGAGAGGGATTTGGCGGATTTTTTAGAGAACGTGCCCACAGCGCAAGGCGAGATGGTGGACGCGGCCTTGGATTTGTTGAAGTAAAAAGTGGCACGGACGGACGTCTCGTCCGTGGGCTGGCTGGGAATGCTGGATCTGACGTTTTAGCGAGGAATGAGGGCGCCCTTTCAGGGCTTGTGGTGGCTACGGGGCTTTTATCCCCGGGGCGATGCCCCGGGCTGGCACGGCACGCCCCCTTGGGGCTTTTGAGATGACGGGAAGTGGCACGGACGTCTCGTCCGTGTTTTGGCAAGGTAGGCGTTTTGAGGGAAGAAGTGCCGTCAGGACGTGTGCGAAGTAGAAGAGACATGGACGGGATGTGTCCATGCTACGTTTGCGGAAAAAGTGGCACGGACGTTCCGTCCGTGTTTTGGGAAGGCAGGCGTTTTGAGGGAAGAATGACCGCCAAGACGGCGGCGGGGGAGGGGAGACATGGACGGGACGTCCATACCACATGATTCACTCGTGGGTGATGTTGAGGCCTTGTTCGAGGCCGGCGATGCAGAGGAGGCGGGGGGTGAGGGCGTGGGTGATGGTGCGTTTGCGCTTCCGGGCGAGGTCGAGGAAGCGGTCGAGATCGTAGTGGGCGCGCAGGACTTGGGAGGAGGCGATGATGTCGAGGATTTCAGGGCGGTTTTGGCGGAGAAATTGTTTGCCGTTCCAGCGGAATCCCTGTTTTTGGCGTCGCCACTGGGTGGGTAGGGGGGTGAAGTGATCGAAGATTTTGCGGAGTTCATATTTCGTCCAACCGTCGCGGATTTTGGCGTGGTAGCCGGTGCCGATGTGTTGGCGGATGCGGAAGTCGAGGAGGGGAGAGCGGTTTTCGATGCCGGACATCATGGCGTTGCGGTCGTTATGCCAGATCCATTCGCCGAGGCGACCGCCGGGGGCGAGGTCGCGCCGGAGGGATTCGAGGAATTCGGAAGGGGGAATGGCGAGGGGATCGGGTGAAGGGGTGGGGTGGAGGTCGAGTCCGAGGGCGCGGTAGGCGGGGGAGAGGCGGCGGCGGCGGTTCTTGAGGTCGAGAGAGTAGCGGGAGTTGTCGCCAAGGTAGCGGGGGAGTTCGGAGCTGATGCGTTGGCGGATTTCTTTGGAGGAGGCGGCCATTTGGCGGAGCCAGGTCCAGTCGCCCTCGCGCAGGGCCTGGCGGACGGCGGAGGCGAATCCGCGATCCCAGTAGCCGCCGAATTGTTCGTCGCCGCCGGTGCCGTCGATGACGACGGGGACGTTTTCGCGGGCGACGTGTTCGTACATTTCCGACATGCCCATGGCGTTGCCGAGGAAGGGGAAGGCCTTTTCGTGGTGAAGGCACATTTTGAGGAAGCGCTGGAGGGTGTCATCGCGGTAGGAGAGGTCGATGAGGTGGGCTTTGATGCCGATTTTTTCAGCGGAGCGGCGGGCGTAGTCGGCGTCTTCGGAGCGACCGGCTTCGCCGATGAAACACTGGACTTGCTCGTGGAGGCCGCTGGCGTGGAGGACGGAGAGGACGAGGGAGGAATCGATACCGCCGGAGAGGAGGAGGCCGACGGGGCGGTCGGAGACGAGGCGAAGAGCGACGGCGTCTTTGAGGTCGGCGGCAAGGCGTTCGGGCGAGGCCTCGCGGTGGAGTTTTTCGGGCGTGAGGGGGTCGTAGAAGTGGCTGGTTTTCTCTCTTTTCTCTCCGCTGTCGAGTTGGATGCGGAGGCTCTGGCCGGGGAGGACTTGCTGGATGTCGTGGTAGGGCGTTTGCTCGTCGGCGCCGGGGTACATGGCTCCGTGCTGGAGGTAGGCGTGGAGGGCCTCGGTGCGGAGGCGGGGTCGGAGGCCGAGATAGTGGCGGATGGGGTTGATGAGGGAAGAGACGATGAGGCGGGTGTCGTCCTCGTAGTAGAAGAGGGGTTTTTTCCCGTGGCGGTCGCGGGAGAGGAGGAGGCTGCGGTCCTGGTGGTTGAAGAAGCTGAAGGCCCACATGCCGTTGAGTTCGGGCAGAAAGGCGGTTCCGTGGTGCTGGAGACCGCGCAGGAGGACTTCGGTGTCGCCAGTCGTTTCAAACTGGGAGCCGAGCTTTTCCAGGGCGGGACGGAGCTGGCGGAAGTTGTAAATTTCGCCGTTGAAAAGGAGGCTGTGCTGGTCGCGCTCGAAGGGCTGGGCGGAACGGGGGTCGAGGTCGAGAATGGCGAGGCGCTGGTGGCCGTTGGCGAGGTGGAGGGCGGGGGCGTCTCCCGTGGCGGGAAGCTGGTGAAAGCTCGTTCCCGTGTCGTCGGGGCCACGATGTTTGATGAGGTCGAGGCTGGCGCGGAAGGCCGTGGGGTCGACAGGGGTGTTTTTTTGAAAAACCTGGAAGAAGCCGCACATGGGCGGAGTGTGGTTTTTTCGTGTGAAGCTGGCAAGGCGGAAGGTGGGTGGGGGGCGGACGTCGTGTTGCCTCACAAAAGAGGACACCCTACGGGAAACGGATTGAGGAGGCGGGAGACTCCATTGCCTCATAAAAGAGGACACCATGGCACCAGCCATGGAAATGAGCAAAAAGAGCATTGATGAATACACTGAAAAACTCC
>JBNNED010000357.1:0-8086 GCA_050285825.1 Verrucomicrobiales bacterium
TTGTTACTTTTTGATTATGAAGCTGATTTATCAATATGTCACGGGCACGGCCCTGCTGCTGGGAGCTTGGCTGACCGCGAGCTTTATCTACGTTTATCCGCGGGCGAATTTTCAAGCGGATGGTGGCGGAGAGCGGGACGACAAGCAGGAAACCGCGCGTTTCGACCTGCTGGACCGGGAGCGGCGACTCGGGCGCTGATCAGACCCGTTCCCGCCGCACAGCCCAAGTGGCAAAGGCCGCGAAGAGGAAGAGTCCGGAGGGTTCCGGAATGGCGTGGGCGTTGATATAAGCCTCGATCTGGTCGCCGTAACTCCCCGTGTAGGTGTAGACCGAGAGGTCGCGCTCCACACTTGTCACGTCGTTGCCCAGCTCGACTTTTCCAGAGGCCCAGGCGATACCGGCGACGACGAGTTCTCCGCCCTCCAGGATGAAGAGCGGGCTGCCGGAGTCCCCGCTGTTGAGATCGGCTTCGTAGCTCGTGACGTTGAAAGGCGCGTCCCCGGCTTCATTTTCGATGAGTAGAAAAACGTCACCAACGGACGAGTCACCATCGACCGTGCTGTTTTCCTGAAAACCTTCCAACTGGTTCGTCCCCACAGCCAAGTCGGTGAGCGGTGATGAGGCGTAGCCTCCCGTGCCCGGGCTGCGACCAATCATGTAGGCGTCTTCCTGATAATAGGGTGAGACGTTGAAGAACATGGAGTTCAGCGGGGCGTTCAAGGTCTCGTAGCTGCTGATTCCCACCAGCGGAGCATCGAGATAACCGATCCAGAGATCGGTGCCGCCGATTTGTTGACCGCCCGCGACCGTTGCCGAGACGACGGGGGCCAGGGGATCGTTGCTGGTGTGGAAGGTGAGAGCTGTCCCCGTGCTTGGATGATAGTGGGTGGCGCTGAGAAAGACATTGTCGGAGATCATCGTGACCCAGCGACCGGCGGAATCCCGACCGACCCCACTCAGGTTATGACCATTCAGCAGAAAAACGGGCGAGTTGGAGAAACGGTCGTTTTCCGCCGCTCCGTAGTTCGCGATGTCGATGCTGGCCTTGGCAGGCAGGGCCGGAAAGATGAGGGCGCAAGTCAGGGTATGACGGAATACGAGCATAAAATAGCCCCTATCACATGCGGGAAGAAGGCTTTCTTGGCAAGCTCAAAAAGCTCAGGGTAGGCTGCGATAAGTGGCTCCTAGTGAATGACATACGTCGGAGGCGGTGCAGCTTTCCCAGCTTTCCGCACCCGGATGACAGGCCAGCTCGGCAGCTCGACCACAGAGCCAGGCGGCGCTGGCGGCGGCTTGGGGGTCGGCAAGGCCCTGAGCGCGCAGAGCCGCGATGACTCCGGCGAGGACGTCACCCATGCCCGCACTGGCCATGCCGGGGTGGCCGCTGGAGTTCACAAAGCAAGTCCCGCTGGCTTCCTCGACGATGCGGGTGCGTGCGCCCTTCCACAAAATGGTAGCGCGGGCTTGGCGGGAGAGACGGGATTGATGGCTCTCCGGGCTGACCTCTTCGTCCTCCGGAAAAAAACGGGCCGCCTCCCCGGGGTGGGGCGTCCAGATCCGCGGGCCCTTGGCGGGCCAGTCGGAAACGGCTTGGCGGGAGAGATAGCTCAGAAAATCGGCATCGGCCACGACCGGGCGTTCTTCCTCCCGATACCAGGGAAAGAGGGCGTCGCAGCGCGCTCCAAGCCCCGGACCGATGACGAAAGCGTCGCAGCGGAACTCTCTCAGTTCCTCGGCTTGATCGAGGACGCGCACCATGATTTCTGGTCTTAAACGACTGGCCAGCAGCGGGTAAGTGACTTCATCGCACCAGAGAGTCACCAGCCCCGCTCCCGCGCGCAGAGCGGCTTCGGCACAGAGCTGCGCCGCCCCCAGATAACCCGGCGAACCGGCGATGATCGAGACCCGCCCGGCCGTGCCTTTATGCCAGGACGGATCGCGTTTGGGGAGAAATCGCCCGACCGCTCGGCCGGTGACGAGAACCTCATCGCAAGCGATGCCGGGAAGGGGCACGCGGGTGAGTCGCCCGACCCACGGAGCGGCTTTTTCCATGAGAAGGCCGTGTTTGGCTCGGCCGAAAGTGACGCTGAGATGAGCTTTCACCGCTTCCGCCGGCACCTCGCCCGTTCCGGCATCCAGTCCCGTCGGGGCGTCGATGGCGACGAGGTAAGTCTGGCGTTTTCGCGCGCGGATTCCATTCATTTCCGCAATGGCGTCGCGCACCGCTCCCCGGGGTGCGCCGCTGGCCCCGATGCCGAGTAGCCCGTCGAGCACGAGCAGTGGCCGCTCGTCGTCTGCGAGATCAGTCGACCACTGAGCGGGCTGGCAGGACGCGCGGGCGGCGGCGGTGAGAGGTTTCAACTCATCCGGATCGCAGGCGAGCGCTTCAAAAATCTCCCAACCCCGCTCGGCGAGCTCCCGCAAACACAGGTAGCCATCACCCGCGTTATGCCCTTTTCCCGCGAAGAGAACGGCTCGACCGACCGCGAGCGGACAATGTCTGAAAATGGCGGCGCTGAGTTCGCGAGCCGCCACCGCCATGAGTTCGGCGGGATCGACGCCGCTGGCGAAAAGCTCGTCTTCAAGAGCGCGCATTTCCGCAGGGCTGACGGCTGGAATCATGAATCCATGCGATAGCAATTCTCGCGCCGCGAGGCAAGAGACATCACTCCCGCGCATCAATGGGATCCGGGCAATACGCTCTCCGCTGGCAGCTCGCGCAGGGTTCCCCGAGATAGAGTTCGTCGATCCAATTCATGAGTTCACGGAGCTGCGCGGGCTCGTTGGTAAGCAGACCCGCTTCGAAATTCCGCTTGTCCGCGTTCTTCGCGCCGAGCCCCGCGCCGGTGAAATTCGGTGAACCGATGAAGGCGAGGCGACCGTCGATGACAATGGCCTTGGTGTGGAGCCGCGGACAGAGAATGCGCTCGAAAAGCTCGCTCTCGCGCAGCTCCGCGTAGCGGTCGAAATCCGCCCGGAAGCGCGGTCCGGGCTCTTTGGCGTGAAACAGGCGGACGGCGATGCCGCGCGTGACGAGATCGCTGAGAATCTCGAGAAAAGGCACATAGCGCCGACCTTTGGCCACGTGCATGTCCTTGAGATCAGCGGTGAGAATCCACAGAAAGCGCTCGGTCTCAGGGATGAGCTCGTGAAACAGGCGGCGGTGGATGTCTGCGTTGAGAAGAAGTTCGGTCATATCCGCTCTGGGAAGGGGGCTCGCGAAGGGAGCGTGACATTTTTTTCGCCAAAATGGAAAAAAAGTCTTGCGGGTAATCGATTTTTCTGTCATCAATCCGCCGCGCGAAAGCGGGTGTAGCTCAGGGGTAGAGCGCAACCTTGCCAAGGTTGATGTCGGGCGTTCGAATCGCCTCACCCGCTCCATTTTTTCAAAAGCTCGAGGGAAACCTCGGGCTTTTGACGTTTTCAGGAAGCTCGTTTTGGGAGTTGTTTCATGGGGAGGATTGAGTCAGTCGATGTTGGGATTGAAATTATCGTCTTTCTCCGCTGCCTGAAGGGGGCGAGAATGGGGCGATGAATGAGACATGGCGTGAAGAATGGCGGGAGCTGCGCGAGAGGCAGCGGCGCTTGGAGGCGCGATTGGCCCGTTGTGAGGAGGAAAGCGAGACCCTCCGTGAGCTCCTGGCGGCTTTGGAGGCGAAAAAACCGGCGGAAGAGACGACAAGTGCGGTGCTTCAAGAGTCGGCTTCGCCGGAGAAAGCAGAGGGGGAGCAAAAGAAACCCGCTCCGCCGATCACGCCGCCGCCCTTGCCCGCGCCGGAATCGCCGGTCGCCGCTAGGGAGCCGGAGGAGAGCGCGCCAGTCGCCCACGAACTTCCGGAAGAAGCTTGGGAAATGCGCTTCGGTCGTGTCTGGCTGGTGCGCATCGGGATTTTTCTCCTCCTCACAGGCTTGGTTTTTCTCAGCACCTACGCTTATCAGAATTGGCTTTTCGCGACCGGTCCCGGGGTGAAAGTCGCCTTTTTTCTCGTCCTCTCCCTTCTGCTCAGCCTGGCGGGGCAGTTTCTTGAAAAAAGGCGCGCGGAAATGCGTCACTACGGGCGCGTCCTGGTTGCCGGCGGGCTGGCTGCGGCCTACTACACGCTCTATGCGGCGCATTTTGTGCCATCGTTGCAAGTCATTGACAGCGTAGTCTTGGCGGCGCTGCTGTTAACCTTCTGGGCGGGCTTGATGATCCTCGTCGCGGCCTGGAAAGAATCCGAACTCATGGCCTTTTTCGCTCTCGGCCTGGCCTACTTCGCCATGGCCCTGAACCCGGCGGGAGCTCTCGTCCTCTGGTCGCTTTTCCTGCTCAGTGCGGCGGGAATTTTCCTCCTTCTGCGCTTCCGCTGGCGCTCCCTCGGGCTCGGCGTGCTGCTCGCGGCCTACGGTGCACAGGCGTGGTGGTGGTGGTCGGGGCAGGTGACGGTCGACCCCGGAACGCGCCTGAGTTTCATCACCCTGTTGTGGGTTCTTTTCTTTCTCGCCGCGCTCCTGCCGGGCGGAAAAACCTTTACTCGCGACGAACGCCGGGTCTTCGTCGCCTTGAACAACTCCCTGGCCTGGCTCCTTCTGGCCTTCGATTGGCCGCAAGTGGCATGGCGGGCGGAGTTCGGTGAGATCACGCTGACCGCTGGTGTCTTGAGCGGCATTCTGACCGCACTCACCTTCTGGAAACGGGCGGATGCCGATGATTTGCGCGGCTTGTTCGCTTTCCAATCTATCGTGTGGCTCAGTCTGGCCATGATGGCGCTGGCGACTGGTGAGGTGCGTTTTCTTGTCCTCGCGCTCGAGGCTTCCGTGCTTTGGTCGGTGGGTCGCAAACTGGCAAAGCCTTGGCTGCAGGTGATTTCCGGGGTCGCAATCCTCTTCGCATACGCCTTCGCGACGCCCGCTCTGCGTGGAGAAGGGGCGACGTGGGGGGCGTATTTTTGTCTGAGCCTGCTCTCGGGAGTTTATGGCGTGCTGCTGCGACGGGATGGACGGGGAGAGGCTCTGCTCGTGGCCATCGCGACCTGGTTGGTGTGGCTGCTCGGCGTCTGCCAGGACTGGTCATCGCCTGTGGTTTATGGGGCGACCTGGCTCGTGGCCGGGGCCCTCGCGGCGGGGGCGTTCTGGACTCGCGGACGGGAATGGCTCGCGGACTTGATCGGCGTGGGTCAGGTCGTGGCCGCGCTCTCCTTCGTTTTGTTTGTCATTGAAATCCCGGATCCCGGCACCGGGTGGCAAGTCGTTTCTTTCGGCTTCGTCGCTCTCTTCTGGTGGCTTTCTCCGCAGCTTTGGGAGCGTTTGCTGGGCGCGAAAAACGGGGAGTCCGTCATGGTGCTGGCGGAATGGCTTTTCGCCTTCCTCTCCCTTGTTTTGGGTCTGGCGGCGCTCCTTCGCAGCAGCGAACTGGCGCTGGTGCTGACTCTCGGGCCAGTGGCGGTGCTGGCTTTTTCCGGGCTGGGAGAAGTGACGGGGCGTCGGAGCGCGGCGGTGATGGGACTGGCCTTTTACCCTCTCGTCGCTCTGGCCTTGCTGGGTGGGGTGCTGGTCGGTGAGGAAACGTCCGCAGGCTGGCTCACGCTGGCACTCGGATTCGGGCATTTTTTCCTCGTCGATCGCTGGTGGCGGGTCTTGCCCGTGCGGGTCATGCGTCCGCTGTTGGGCGCGGTTTGTGGCGGGTTGGTGGTGATGAAATTCGCCCTCGAGCCGTCGCTTGCCCTGCTGATTTGGCCTCTCACCGGCTGTTTCTTCGTCGGCTGGAGTTGGTGGCGACGGGAGGCGGCTTTGCTCCTGGCGGGCGGTCTTTGGCTCCTTCTAATTTCAGCGACGATGGCCTTGCTTATGAGTCATTTAGAGGGCTTTCAGCGTTACTCGACTCTCTTGCTGGTGCTGCTGGCGCACGGGTTTTTGTGCTTGAAATGGCGGGATGACACGGGGGGGCAGCGGGCGGCGCGATTTTGGCTCTTTGCCGTCGGCTGGGGAAGTGTGCTCGTGGCGGTTTCGACCGATGTCCTCGACGCCTTCCATGGCAATGGACTTGTCGTCGCCTGGGGGGCGCTGGCGCTGGTCTTCTTTGCCGTCGGTTTGGCCTTGCGCTCGCGGCCCTACCGGCTGGGGGCCTTGGGGCTCATCGGCTTGTCCGTGGGCCATGTCATGCTGGTCGATGTCATGAAGTTGGGGAGTCTCGGGCGCATTCTCAGTTTTCTGAGCCTGGGCGTGGTCCTGCTGGCGTTGGGTTACGTTTATAACCGTTATCACGAAGCTATCCGGAAGATTCTCTGAGGGTTTTTTTGCGCTCGGAGGTTGCCAAGCATCGGATCGGGGCTATGTCTAATCGGAGCGATGTCAGATGATTTTCAAGGAATTCCGAAGGAGCCGCGCCACCCGCGCCTGCGGCGTTTGCGGAATGTTTTTTTGGCGGGACTGGCGGCGGTCATCCCGCTCATCGGCACGGGTTGGCTGCTGATCTTGGTCTTCAAGGCGCTGCACACCGTCGGTGTCGCTATCATCAACGGCGTGCTCACGGCGCTCAATGCCCTGCGACGCGGCGCCCAGGGCGAGTCGGTGTGGGAGGTGGACGATGCCTGGTCGCTGGCGGACCTGCACTTCCCGGGCGACGATTTTCTATGGCTTCTCATCCCCCTTGCGCTCCTGTTTTTGATGGGCCTGGCGGTGACCAATCGTCCGGGGCGCAAGCTCTTGAACTGGCTGGACGGAGCGATGACGCGGGTGCCGCTGATGGGCTTTTTCTACTCGGCGCTGAAGCAATTCGTCGATGCCGTGCAGAATCTCGGCGGAGCGCGTAAATTCAAAGGCGTGGCCTACGTCGAGTATCCCAGCCCGGGATGCCGGCTCATTGGCTTTGTGACGGGAAATTATTATGATCCGCAGACCCAGCGGGATGTCACCACGGTATTTATTCCGACGGCTCCGAACCCGATGACGGGCTTCGTCGTGATCATGGACGATGACAAGGTTTATAATAGCGAAATGAGCCTTGAAGAAGCGGGCAAAATGATCATTTCCGCCGGACTCGTCGCGCCCGGGAACTTCGGGATGGAAGAGCAGGCCGCGCGGAAGTCGGCGCAGGCGGCAAAAGAGGCGGAGGGAGTGACGAGCTGATTTTTCTTTGCACCTGTATCTCCATATTCCGTTTTGCCACCGGATTTGTCCGTATTGCTCGTTTTACAAGCACACGCCGGGCGACACGCGCATGGGCGAGTTCGTCGAGTCCTTGCTGCAGGAGGCACGATTTCAGCGGGAGCGGGTGGGCGGAGGACTGCGCACGCTTTATTTCGGAGGAGGAACGCCATCGATGTTGTCGCCGACGCATCTCCGGCGTTTATTCGGTGGCTTGCGGGAGATTTTTGACTGGGAGGAAGTGGGGGAAGTGACTTTCGAGGCCAACCCGGCGACCTTCACCGCGCGGACGGCCGGACTTTATCGGGATCTCGGCGTGACACGCGTGTCGCTCGGGATTCAGTCGTTTACAGAGAAGGAATTACGTACGCTCGGGCGCGAGCACACGGTGGCGCAGGCGCGGGAGTCGGTGCGGGTTTTGCAGGAAGCGGGTGGCCTGGAAGTGAACATTGATTTGATGTTTTCCGTGCCGGGTCAATCGCTGGCCGATTGGCGGGTCAGTCTGGAAGCCGCGCGGGACCTGGCGCCGGATCACGTGTCGGCTTACAATCTGACATACGAGGAAGACACGCGCTTTTTCGAGGAGTTTGCGAAGGGGAATTATCGCGATGACGAGGAGGTGAATGCGCGGCAGTATCTCTTGGCGGAGGAGATTCTGGGCGGCGCGGGTTTCGAGCATTATGAGACTTCGAATTACGCGAAGGCCGGCAAGCGTTCGCGGCATAACGAGGCTTACTGGGCGGGGCGGGATTACTTGGGACTCGGGCCCTCGGCGGTTTCGACGGTGGGGGGACGGCGCTGGCGCAATGTCGCGGACACGGCGGCTTATGTGCGACGGGTGGCAGGGCTGGGTCATGCTTTGGATGAGGAGGAAGTCATTGGCGCGGAGGAGTTTGCACTGGAGCGGCTGGCCTTGATGTTGCGGACGGGGGAGGGCTTGCCGCGGGAGTTTTTGGGCGA
>JBNNED010000358.1:0-3145 GCA_050285825.1 Verrucomicrobiales bacterium
AGAAGGATCCCGATGATGAGGAGCTTCTTCTGGTTGTTCTCCATGAAACGGTCGAAGGAGGAGGGGCCGTGATCGATTTCAGCGATCGGGGTGGCGGTATCTTGAGTGGTCTCTGACATAAATGATGGGACTGTGTGGGAAGTGAGTAACCCTTGCGCATCGCCAGATCAAGAGTGCAGATGCTTTTTTATCGCTCTGTGACTTTTGGGCATTGGAAAATCGGGATCTAGGGCTAGGGTCGCACGCGATGACGAGACGCGTTTACGTGGTGGCTGGTGAGATGAGTGGCGATATCCACGGGGTGGAGCTCATGCGGGCTCTGCGCGGGCTTTGGTCGGAGGTGGAGTTCCGCGGCTGGGGAGGGTCGGCGATGGCGGCGGAAGCGGGGGAGGGAAAGGTGCGGGATTGGACGGATGAGGCGGTGGTCGTGGGCGTGTGGGAAGTGCTTAAAAATTACGGGTATTTTCGCGAGAAATTCTGGCAAACGGTGGCGGAAATCGAGGAATGGCAGCCGGAGGTCTTGTTGTTAATCGATTATCCCGGCTTCAATCTGCGTTTGGCGAAGGAGCTGAAGAAACGAAAGCTCGCGGTGAAAGTCGTCCACTACGTCGCTCCGCAGGTCTGGGCGTGGAACAAGGGGCGGGTGCCGAAAGTGGCGGCGAGTCATGATTTGTTGTTGTGTTTGTTTCCTTTCGAGCGGGAAATTTTCGAAGAAGCGGGTTTGCGGACGGTCTGTGTCGGGCATCCGCTCGTTGATGAACTGGAAGAAAAGCGGATTTCCGTCGACCGGGAAGACGGCCTCGTGGCCCTGCTGCCGGGGAGTCGGCGGCGGGAGGTCGCGCGCTTGTTTCCCTTAATGGTCGAGTCCGCTCTGCGCCTGCGTTATCAAGTCCCAGGAGTGCGCTTTGAGGCGGCGGCAGCCACTCCGGCCTTGGCCGAAATGATGCGGGAAATGCGGGCGGAAGCGGGTCTGCGCGAGGAGGAGCTTCGCATCACGCAGGGAGGGAGCCACGCTCTGATGCAGCGGGCCAGCTGTGGAGTCGTGGCCAGTGGCACGGCGACGCTGGAGGCGGGCTATTACGGCCTGCCTTATTGTTTGGTCTATGCCGTGGCTTGGGGAACCTATCTCATTGCGCGTCAGGTGGTTGAGATCGAGCGCATCGGGCTGATCAATATCCTCGCCCAACGGGAGGTGGTGAAGGAACTCGTGCAGGGGGAAGCCAATGCCTATGAGCTGACTTTGCAATTGCGGGGGCTCCTGGAGAGTCCGCAGGAGCGGGCGCGCCTGTCGCGTGAACTCATCGAGGTGGGTCAGCTTTTGGGCGGGCCCGGCGTTCACGAACGGGGGGCGGAGGCCATTGTGGAGCTTTGCGGGGGAGGATCTGATTTATGAAAACGCGTTATCCTTTGATTCTGACTTTCGTCCCGGCCTTCCTGCTCGTGTCGGTGGCGGTGTCGATGTGGATTTATATTCAAAAGCCCGGCGAGGAAAAAATCGGGCCGCTGGAAGGAGTGGTGCTGCTGGAAGAGGTCGCCGATGACCTGCACAAGCTCTCCGAGTATGTCGGCAAGCCCGGTTTGGAGGACGAAGCGGGCAGATCGGCGCTGCGCTCGGTCACGGCGATGGTCGACGGGGCGCTGGGGCCGGAAAACCTGGGTTACGAAGTCCACCGCACGCGAGGGATCGGTCGTGAAGGCCTGCTGTGGCCGACCTTGTGGCTGGAAGTGGGCGGCAGCGAGCAGGGGAAGGCGCAGGATGTCATGGCGGTTCCGCAGGATGATGAGGGCTCGGCGGTGGCTTTTGCCATGGCGCTGGCCAAGCACCTCGCGGGACGACTGAGTGGCGGACGGGTGGTCCTCGTGTTTTACCCGCCGGTTTTTTCAGAAGAAGATTTGCGGGCGGAACTGGCGGAACGGGTGGGAGCGGCGGACGGGGCGCGCTTTCTTTTCCTGCGCAGCGGAGAAGAGAAAGGGGCGGTGCTCGAAGTGCCGGCCGGTGAAGAGAGCGTCAAGGTCGAGAGCTGGCGGAAGGCGGGTGTCGCTCTCAGTGAGCGGGAAGGAGGCTTCACGAGCCTGCGCCTGCCCCGTCTGGACGATGGAGATTACCGCTCCCAAGCGGGAAGACTGATCGCCCTCTTGCCTGTGGTCGCGGAATATTTGGAGGGAGAGTAGGGAGGTGCGGGGAGTGGCCAAGCTGGAGCTTGGCGTTCCTTCAGGAAAGGGCTTTCTCCGGGAGTAGGTAGTCGAGGTAGTCGATGAGGCGGTTGCGCATCTGGCCGCGGGAGACGATGGCATCGACGAGGCCATGCTCGAGCATAAATTCGGCGGTTTGGAAACCCGGGGGGAGGTCCTGGTGGGTCGTTTCCCGCACGACGCGGGGGCCGGCGAAGCCGATCATGCACTTGGGCTCGGCGATATTGATGTCACCGATGGTGGCGTAGGAGGCGGTGACGCCGCCGGTGGTGGGGTGGGTGAGAATCGAGATGTAGGGGAGTTTGGCTTCGCTGTGACGGGCGAGTGCGCCACAGGTTTTGGCCATTTGCATGAGGGAGAGAAGGCCTTCCTGCATGCGGGCGCCGGAGGAGGCGGAGAAAATGAGCATGGCGCGGCCTTCTTCGGTCGCCTTTTCGATGGCGCGCGTGATTTTTTCACCCACGACGGAACCCATGGAGCCGGCGAAGTATTTGAAGTCCATCACGGCGGCCATCGCGGAGTGACCGCCGAGGGTGAAGCTGCCGGTCACGACGGCGTCGTTGAGCGCTGTTTTTTCGCGCAGGGCGGCGGTTTTTTCTTCGTATTTGTCGAAACCGAGTGGATTGGTTGAGATGAGATCTTTTTCTGTTTCAGTAAAGCTGCCGGGGTCGGCGATGAGCTCGAAGCGCTCGTAAGCGCCCATGAGGAAGTGGTGGTCGCAATGCGGGCAGACGAGGTGGTTTTGACGCAGGTCGAGCGTGTGGTTCAGCTCGTTGCAGCCGGGACATTTGGTCCAGAGGTCGTCCGGGAGGTCGCCTTTCTTTTTGTTGTTCCGCAGTGGCGGTTTGCTGAAGATACCCATGTGGAGGAGACTTTACCCCGGATTCGGATTTTTTCCAATGCTGAAATGCGGTGTTCGCCGCTCAGACTTGGAAGAGCTAGGCGATGAGAG
>JBNNED010000359.1:0-2739 GCA_050285825.1 Verrucomicrobiales bacterium
GCCTCCTTCGACTATACGGACAACAGTGCCAGCGCCTTCACCAGCGGTGGCATCGGGCTGCGCGCCGGTCATCCGAGCGTTTACACCTCCTTCTCCCTCGAGGCCATTCCCGAGCCCGGCAGTCTGGCCCTGCTAGCGGGCAGCGGACTGCTGGCTCTGCGCCGTCGTCGTGCGGCCTCGTAATCCTCGCTCGCTCAATGGCTTTCCGCCGGGATGAATTTCATCTCGCGCAGCCACTGGGCGCACTGGGCCGGCCATTCTCCGGCGGGCGTGCCCACCGCTTTGGTGATGCCCCAGCCGTGACCGCCCTTGGCGTAGGAATGGAGTTCCACGGGCGTTTTCAGGCGCTGGAGTTCCAGGAAAAGACGCGCACTGCTCGACGCCCAGCTATCGTCCGACGAGACCGCCATGAAGACCGGCTGGCTCTCTTTGTTGAAGGACAATTCCGGCGCGAGCTGGTCCTTGTTTTTCTCGTCCAGCAGGTAAGCGGGGTAAATGAGGATGCCGAAATCGGGACGCACGTTCTCCGCTTCCTTCTCGCCGATCTCATAGGTCCGCTCCGGATTCCCCAGCAGGGTCGTCGCCAAATGCCCGCCCGCCGAGAAGCCGAGGACGCCAATGCGGTTCGCCTGAATCCCCCATTCTTCCGCCCGCGCCCGCATCAGGCCGAGCGCGCGTTGGGCGTCTTGCACGGGTGCTTCGTGTTTGGGGCGATCGGCGCGCCGCGGCACCCGGTACTTCAACAAAACAGCCGTCACGCCGAGCTCGTTGAGCCACTCGCAGACCTTCGTCCCCTCGTGCTCGATGGCGAGGATGTTATAGCCGCCGCCCGGGCAGACCAGGACCGCCGTGCCCGTGCGTTTCGCGGCCTCGGGTTGATAAACCTGGATCGTCGGCTGGCTGACATGGGAAGTGCGGGCGATGCCGTCCTTGCCGACCACCGTTTCCTCCGCCGGCAAATCGCCCTTTTCTCCGGGAGCTTCCCCCGGCCAAAGTGGCAGGGCGGGCTCGGCGGCGGGCAGGGAAAGGCCACCCAGGGTCACACTCAGGGCACAGCTCAGAAATCGTTGTAAGATCATGCTTGATACCAAACAAATCAGCGGCACGAGGTCACGCCCAAAGCGTCGGATCCGACATTTCCCGCCCTCTCCCCGGATTTACAGATCGCCTTCCGAACGAAAAAATGTTTCGCTGGGAACGCTCGCGAATGCCCCATGGTGACGGATCTGTCACGGTGACAATCTCGCCAAGCGCGGGCTCGTCCACCATTGAAACTCAAGACATGGAGAAAATTCTGATCGTCGAAGACGAACCCGATATCGCCGAGCTGGTGTCCTTCAACCTGAAACGCGCCGGCTACGAAGTCGTGCAGGCGCATGACGGGGTGACCGGGCAAAAAATGACTACTTCCGAGCGACCCGATCTCGTCATCCTGGATCTCATGCTGCCCGGGAAGGACGGCTACGGCGTGTTCAAACAAATGCGCCGGGATCCCCGCACCGCCGACATCCCCGTCCTCATGCTCACGGCCCGCGCCCAGACCGAGGACCGCATCAAGGGACTCGAAGCCGGAGCCGATGACTACCTGACCAAGCCCTTCAGCCCGAAAGAGCTCGTCCTGCGCGTCCAGGCTGTGCTCAAGCGCAAGGAAGTCCGCCCGGGCGTCGTCGAGTTCACTTACGGCGACTTCCGCTTCGACAAAAACAACCTCAAATTCTATCTCGAAGAAGAGCCGGTCGATCTCACTTCCACCGAGTTCAAACTCCTCCTCTACCTCTGCGAACGCGCCGGAAAAACGCAGGAACGCACCGAGCTCCTCCGCAGCATCTGGCAGTATTCGGACGACGCCCACAGCCGCACCCTCGACACGCACATGAAGCGCCTGCGGCAGAAACTCGGCGACCACGCCTCGCTCGTTGAGACGATCCGTGGCGTCGGCTACCGCATCTCGGAACTAACATGAGCTACCTCGTCCCCCTGCTCGCCCTACTGCTCGTCTGGCTGTTCTTCATACACTGCCGGTCCCGGCAGGAGTCCCGGCGTGTGATCCAAGGTCTGCGCCGCGAAAAAGAAGAAGAAGCCGCCCGCTGCCACGAGCGCTATCTGCGCCGGCGGCAGGGCTTCCTCGACGCCCTCGAAGACTGCTTTTTCACGGTCTCTTCGCAAGGCCGCATCCTCCTCGCCAACCAGACGACCCGCGCCATCTTCGGCGAGCGCACCCTCGTCGGACGGAGCATCGAAGAGGCCCTGCTCCACAGCGAGCTCATCAAGCCCATCCGCGAAAGCCTCGACACCCACAGCCCGCGCAAATTGCGCCTCACCCTGCCGAAAAACGCCATTCCCAGCCAAAAAGCCGGCCACCAGACCGAAAGCCATTGGGAACTCGAAACCATCCTCGTGCCGGCCGAAGGAGAAGAGCAGCACTACCTCGTCGTCCTGCGCGACATCAGCCGGGGCATCCACACCGACCAAATCCGCAAAGACTTCGTCGCCAACGCCTCCCACGAGCTGCGCACCCCCCTCACCATCATCAGCGGATACCTCGAGAACCTCCTCGAAGACGACCTCCTCGATGAGCGTGATTCCGCCGAATACCTCCTCACCACGATGCAGAAACACGTCGAGCGCCTCAATCGCATTGTCGAGGACATGCTCGTCATATCCCGACTCGAAAGCGGCCTCGAAAACACCCTGAAGCTCAGCACTTTCTCCCTTTCGGAGTGCATCAAAGACGTCACC
>JBNNED010000360.1:0-8643 GCA_050285825.1 Verrucomicrobiales bacterium
AGTTTTCCTGTTCTTGAGTGAGGCCGATGAGGGTGTCTGCGGCGACGAATTTGGTTTCGAGGTTGGGGAGGGGGCGGATGCCGTGGTTTTTGGCTTTGTCGCGGTTCGTTTTCTGGTCGCAGATGAGGGAGATGAAGAAGCGGAGTTTGGAGATCTGGATGGCGATGGGCTGGATGTCGACGCCGTAGAGTGTGCTTTCGATAAGGTAGAGCTTGCGACCATAGTCATCGTAGTTGTCGTTGAAATCACTCATGATTGAGGCGATTTTCTGGCGACGCTCGTCGGCGTTCTCAATCTTTTGGGCTTCCTTGAGCTGGAGCTTTTCCCATTTTTCGTTCTGAGGGTCGAGCTTGGTGAGGATGAATACGAGCTTGTGGAGAACGCCCATGGGGAAGGCCCCGGAGCCGCAGGCTGGATCGAGAATTTTACATTGATAAACGGCTTCAAGCAGAACTCCGATTTCGTTTTCAGAGAAAGCGTGTTCCTTTTCGGTGTAGGCGAAGAGGATGTCGAGCCCGGCCTCGGCATCGGCGCGGGTGGCCTTGGTTTTTTCGACCAGTGCCTGGGCGAGGTGGGCCTTGAGGGATTCATCGACCATGTAGTCGACGATGGGGCGCGGGGTGTAGAAGGAGCCGGTTTGCTTGCGGGCGGTGGTTTTGATCTCCTCGTTGTAGGAGGCGAGCAGGTTCTCGAAGACTTTACCGAGGAGCTCGGGGTCGAGGGCGATTTCCTGATCGATGGGGGTGTTCTCGACGATGGTGAACTTGTAGCGGTTGAGGATGCGGATGAGGCCGGAGACGGATTCCTTTTTGCGTTTCTTGTCGCCGTAGGTGTCGGAGAGGTCGATGCCCTTGATGTCGTCGGAGAAGAAGAGGTGGTTGGGGATGTGGGGGCGTTTGTTGGGGTTGCGGGAGAAGCCGTCGATGTAGATTTTCTTGTTGCTGCCTTCTTCGGAGCGGTCAAGGCACTCGAAGAGTCCGCCGTTGAGGAAGGGGATGTCGGCGAAGTGGGTGAGGGCGGTGTCGGGATCGTCTGCGAAGGCGGATTCGTAGCGGTAGAGGTTGTTGACGTCGTAGGTGGACTTGTTTTTCAGGAAGCCTTCATCGAGGGCGAACTGGCGGTAGGGTTTGGCGTCTTTTTTCGACGGGCGGCCCATGCGCTGGTTGAGGGTGGCGAAGAAGAGGTTCTGGAGGATGGCGTGGTAGTAGGTGGAGTCGGAGTCGCTGGCGGGGTCGAAGTCGGCAAGAATTTTTTCCAAGTCGGTGGCGTGGAAGAGTTTCTCGGGGACGAGGCCTTTTTCCTTGATGAACCAGCAGAAGATGAGGCGGGTGAGGAGGCGGATGAGCCCGGTGGCACGGCGCTTCTCGTCCTCGGGCTCGCAGTCGGCGGGAAAGTCGACCTGAGGGAGGGCCCAGAAATACCAGTTGGCGAGTTCCTTGTAGAAACGCTTGTTGAGGAGTTCGACATTGAAAATTTCCTCCCAGGCGGCGTGAAGGGTGTCGAAGTCGGTGATGGGTTTCCTTTCGGGGTGGACGAGGTTTTTGAAGGCGAAGGAATCGAGGATGTCGAGGTGGCCGCGGTGGGGTTCGGACAGGGAAATGTCGCGGATGATGGTGACCTTACCGAGGACGTCCTTGTGTTGCTCGCGCTTGTTAGCGCGGCGGTTGATGACGGCGATGGAGAGAACCTCGCGGTCTTGCTCGGGGTGCTGGATGAGCACCATGACGGGCATGGGGAAGACGCGGTTGAGCTGGCGGGCGAGGGCGGTGAGCTTGCCGCGCGCGTAGGAGCCATTGACGGTGGAATCGCCGTTCAGCTGAATGGCGAAGAAGAGGTAGGAGCGGAGGAGGGAGGGCTTGACCTCGTGCTCGGTGAAGAGGGTGGCGGTGGGGTTGAGCTCGTCGTCGGTGTATTGGAAGAGGAGTTCGGCGGAAGTCCAGTCGGCGAAGAGGGATTTCTTCTGGTCGAAATCAGCCTCGGGATTGTTCTGCCGGATGAAGTCGAGGAAGGCTTGCGGGGAGGAGTCGAGGGGGAGGGTCTTGTCCGAGGAGTAGCCGAGGGTGGAGAGCAAAGCGGTGGCGGCCTGCTTGAGCGGCTGGGTAGAGAGAGACCGGATGGCGGAGGAGATGGATTTGCGGAGATCTGGCATGGTAAGAAAATAACTTGAAATGGATGGGGGAATGGTGGAAGAGTGTCTTAGCGACGAGAGCGGCCGCCTTTGGCGACCTGCCCCCACCGGGGGCCTCGCCGCTCCTTTTGTTTTATGGTTTTTGTTGTTGTTGGGTGAGCCAGGCGAGGACATCGGGCATGGCTTCGTCGCCCCGGTGGATGAGTGGTTCGATCAGCTTGATTCCGTCGGTGTCGATCGTTTTTTCCGGTAGACCGATTCTGACTTCTTCAAGTTTTCGGGCGTGAAAGGTGCAGAGGTCGGAGAGCTGGAGGACATGGCTTTTAGCAGAGTCGATGAAGAAACTTTTTTCGATGATACGATCCAGCTGAAGTTTGCCGGGGTCGGCACGCAGCAGACGGGTGGTGCGCTCGATGTCACCAACCACCTCTTTGTTCTCATCGTTGATCAGAATGCCCAGTTGGTTCGGGCCGAGGGATTTTAGGTAGCGGTTGATGGTTTGGGTGACGAGGGGGAAGGCGGCGATGTGGGGATTGATGTTGATACCCGCCCCATATTGTCTCTCCAGCCATGTGGCGTAGCGCTTCTTGGTGATGGCACGATAGATAAAGGCCAACTGATGCTTGTTGGCGACTTCCAGTAATTGATTGCGGAGAGCGACGCGTTGTGAAGCGGCAACCCCTCTAAAATGTCGAGTGCCGTTGCGAAGGTCTGTGGCGTGAATTTCGAATCCGAGGGGAATCCCGTTATCGAAATAGTTGCAGAGAACCTCGATGATGTCGGTTTCGACCGAGAGCCATCTTTCCTCAGGAACCACGAGAGCACCGAGAACAAAGACAGGCTGCTGGGGATCCGAGAGGTTGTTTCCGGAGTTGCCGCTTTCGTCGAGGTAGATGAGATGCATCGCGCGGTAAGAGGTGATTAGTCTGCCTTTTTGTCCATGACGATGAGCCAGGTGATCAGTTCCAGCTCGTCAGTAGAGCCTGGGGTTTGGGCCATACCGGGTAGCTTGCCGTCACGGCTTGAGAATAGGCTGGTAGCGGCACGTCGCTGGAAGGTTTTCTGAATGGAGACAGCAGCTGCTTTGATGAGCTTGGACTCGTGTTGCATGTCCGAGCCGTTGTTGGTTTTTTTATCAAAAAGGTCATTGAGAGCTTTATGGGCGTTTTCTTGTTTGGCCGCAAGTTCTTTGAAGAGGTTCAGGCACTGCTTCGGCTGGGCGAAGGTGAAGCGGACATTGCCATCGTCATGTACGTAAACGAGATAGTGTGGAGCGAGTGGATTCACCTCGCCAGTGGTTTTCTCCGCCTGATGCTTCAAGCAGAAGAGAATGCCGGGCTGGGCGAGGGGGATTTCGGCCTTGGGGGGGACGACGGCGAAGAGGCCGTTTTCAGCACTTTCCAAGGCCGCGCGGTTGGCATCGAGATAATTCAAGAGATCCATCCGGAAATCGGCGAGGGAGAAATCGGCGAGGGAGATAGTCTCGGTATCGAGGTCTTCAAGGTCGAGAATTTCCTTTTGCAGACGTTTGAGTTGCTTGTTGCGGTAGTGGAGATCGGTGTCGATGAGATCTTCGATTTGCTCGGTATTGAGGAGGTTGTCCTCACCGGTGGCAGTGAGATCGACCAATGCCATGCGGGCCTCAACACGATGTTTGACATTGATGTAGGCGTCGAGGTCACGTGTCGGCCAAAAGTTGATGAGTGAGATACGAGGATTTTGCGAACCTATACGGTCGATCCGGCCGAAGCGCTGGATGATGCGGACGGGATTCCAGTGGATGTCGTAGTTGATGAGAAGGTCGGCATCCTGGAGGTTTTGCCCCTCAGAGATACAGTCGGTGGCGATGAGGAGGTCGATTTCCTCATCCTGTGGCAGCTCGGGGCGTTTCGAGCGTTCTTTCGAGCGGGGAGAAAAGTTGGTGAGGATGTGTTCAAAATCAGGAGAACCGAGGGTGGTCTCACATCTTCCGCCTCCAGCGACGAGGGCGGCATGGCAGCCGGTTTCCCGGTGGAGGGAAAGAGCGACATTTTTCCAGAGGTAGCGGGCGGTGTCTGCAAAAGCGGTGAAGACGATGACCTTGCGCATGGGTTCCCCACGCCGGTTGGTGGACGGATGAGCGTGCTTACGCTCGATCAGTTCACGCAGGCGGATGAGCTTGGCATCACGGGCGGGTGTGATGGGCTTTGATTTATCGAGTAAAAACCGGAGTTGGCTCTGGTCATGGCGAACAGCCCTTTCCCATTCTGGAAGTTTCAGGTGGGCGAGGTTGATTTTGTGTTTGGCACCGATATGAATGTCTTCGATGTCGATGTCCAAGTCGTCGATATCCTCTTCCGAGAGGTTGGCGAAATCGATGTCCGGGTGTTCATGTTCGCGACGTTTGAATTCATCGATTTTGAGTAGAAGACGGTCGATTTTATTGATGGTGCTCTCGAGGGTGGAACAGAAAGAATGAATGGAGCTTTCCAAGCGCTTGAGGAAATTCACCTTCATCATGGAGATGAGGATTTTCTCACGACCTTCTTGATCGAAGTTGCCGATTTTTTGATCGTAGCGGGCTTTTGTCTCTGGTGGAAGGTCGTCTTGTAGGAAATGGGATGGGTGGTAGAGGCTGAGTTTGAGTTTGCTGATCTCACCGTCGAGCTCTTTGAAATCGAAGAAGCTGCCGCGGGTATCGATATCGGGATATTCGGACTGAGGGGCGTTGCGTTTCGGGAAGCCGCCGAGTTCCGCGAGTTCCGCAGCGTAGTGTCGCTTGATCTGGGAGCGGGAGCGGGCGATGGTGAGTGCGTCGAGAAGTTGGAAGAAGTCGCTGCCGAGCTCGTTGATGAGGTCCTTGGTACTGCGCTCGTCCGGGTGTTTTTTGGTCCAGTTGGTGAACTTTTGCTGGGCTTTGCGGCAAGTCTCGGTGATGCTGCGGATTTTGAGTTTTTCAGCAAAGGCGGTATCATAGCGCGGGTCATCCGAGCGCGCGACATCTCCTCCGGCGATGAATGAGATCTGGTTACGAAGATCCGAGATCTGGTTGTTAACGGGTGTCGCGGACAGTAAGAGGACTTTGGTATTCCGGCCGGATTGGATGATGTCTTCAAGGAGGTGCTCGTATCGGGTCCGGCGGGGGGTGCCGTCTTCATGGGGTTTGCCAACGGCGTTGTTCCGGAAGTTATGGGATTCGTCGATGACGACGAGATCATAGTCATCCCAACGGAAGTCGGCGAGTTGGTGCCCATCGACCTCTCCCGACTCGCGGGAAAGGTCGGTGTGTGAGAGGAGATCGAAAGCGAATTTATCCTCGGGAAATGGACAAAGTTTGTTTTGGGGGCGGTAGATGGCCCAGTTTTGGCGGAGTTTTTTCGGGCAAAGGACGAGAACCCGCTCATGCCTCAGTTCGAAGAATTTGATGATCGCAAGTGCGGAGAATGTTTTGCCGAGGCCGACGCTGTCAGCCAGGACGCAGCCGTTGAGGAGACGGATTTTGTTAATCGCTCCCTTCACTCCGTCTTTCTGGAAGGAGAAGAGTTTTTTCCAGATCGTGCTTTCAAAAAGAGAACTCTGCTTGAGAGTGTCGTCTTCCTCTTCGTCACGCATGATTTGATCGTAGAAGAGACGGTAAAGTGTGAGGTAATAGATAAACTGGGGGGAGTTCGGCTGTGACAGCCGGTTGAGATGAGTGAGAACTTCACTCTTCACATCCGTGGTGAGAGAGCCATCAGACCACACCTCATCAAACCAAGCCTTGAGATCCTTGCGGTCCCGGTCGCTGTCTACGACGAGATTGAGCTCGATATTGTTGTTGTGTGTGCCGAGGCCGAGACCCGGGACCGTAAAGTTCGAGCTGCCGAGGATCGCGTTAGAAGCATTGCCATTCTCAATGTGATAAGCTTTGCCATGGAGGAAGTTGCTTCGGCGGATGGATCTGATGTCAACTTTGCTTTCGATCCATTCCGCGCATGCTTTAGCGGCGGCACTTTGCTTCAGGGTTTTGCCAAGTGAGAGTCCTTGCTCCGTGAGTTTGAAATTGCTGTTCCGTCGATCTCCCGAGTTAATACCGCTGATGAAAGAAGGTTCACCGAAGAGGAAGCGGACCGAGTCGGCGGAGTCCAGATTCTGCTTGAGAGCATAATAAGCATGAACTGTAAAATAGGCTGAAACGAAGGAAAGTTTGCTTTCCGGTTTGATTTCCGAGCGCAGAAAATCTCCAACGGAGCCACGTTGCGATTGATTATCTCTCAGGCTGCTGTTCATTTGCTGGTATGGAGTGAGTGGATTCAAAGGGGAAGAGGCTGTTCGGGGTATTGGCATACGCGGTAGCCGTGATCTGCCAAGTCACGCACGGCGCCCGCGCGTGCTCCTTTTGATAGGTCGTATTATTGTGCGGGGGAAGAAGAAAGTGAGTGCCCTGCGAATCCGGGGCCGGGCGGGGGACGGCCTCCCATGCCGGCCCGGCTGGCGAAGGGGGCACGGAGCCTTGTCATGCTCGAAAAGGCGACACCATACCGGGGGGGCAGAAATTTTGTATCCAATCTGTAACCAATTTTTCGACCTAAAAGGTGCGAAAAAGCGAGGATCGGGACGGAATGAGGTGGCGGGAGAAATGCCCTTGAAGTCACCGCAATCCCTTGTGGATCAAGGGCCGAAAGCTGGCAGGCCCGCAGGGAGTCGAACCCCGATCTATGGTACCGGAAACCATTGTTCTATCCATTGAACTACAGGCCCCTGTCAGCGATGAGATGGAGAGATAGGGCGGGCGGGGGGATTTGTCAATGGAATTGCACGAAATCCTTGCCGGGAATGGCGGGAAAGTGATCGCGGACTTGTCAGCGGGGCCGCTTTGGCCGAGAGTGTGCGGCGAGAGCGCTTCTCCGGTCGCATCCGCAGGATGAGGGGAGGCCCGCGCCGTGCCACTGATTTTCCCCGCGTTTTTTTCATCATGATTCCCGTCAGCCTCATTCTGCCTTCGATTTTACCGGTGTATGGCATGATGGTGATGGGCTTGCTGCTCCGGCATTTCAAGGTGCTGACCCCGGAGATGGAGGGCGGCTTGCTGAAGTTGGGCATCCACTGTCTCATGCCCTGCCTCATTCTCGACAAGGTGCTGGGTAACGAACTGGTGCGGCGGCCGGAGGTCGTGGCTTCGGGGGTGGGCATTGGCTTTCTCCTCATCGTCAGCGGCTATCTCGTCTCCCATCTGGTTGGCGGCCTGCTCGGTCTGCAAAAAGGAGCGGGGAAGCGCACGTTCACGCTGGCCGGAGGCATCCAGAACTACGGCTACGTCGCCATTCCCATCCTCATGGTCCTGTTCCGGGATGGCGGGAGCGACCGCGTCCTCGGGCTGCTTTTCATACATAGTCTGGGGGTCGAGATCGCCCTCTGGGTGGTCGGACTGATGGTGCTTTCGGGCAATTTTCTCAAAAACCCGAAGGTCTTTCTCAACGGGCCGATCGTGGCCATCGTCATCGGGATCCTCTTCTCCTACACCGGCATCTGGCCCTTTTTCGAGCCGCGGGAGGAGGGCGTGCACCTCGGCAGTGTCATCCGCCAGGTCATGTCCTGGCTCGGAATCTGCGCCTTTCCCATCGGGCTCCTGCTGGCGGGGGCGACGATGTATGATATGTTTTCCAACTTCAAACCCTCGCTCAAAGTCAGCTGCGGAGCCTTGCTCGTGCGGCTCGGCTTGATGCCCATCATCATGCTGGCGCTGGCGAAATACCTTCCGGTCGTGACGGAGCTCAAGCAGATCATGGTCGTGCAAGCGGCCATGCCCGCCGCCGTCGCCCCCATCATCATCGCGCGCCACTACGGCGGAAAAACGGACGTGGCCATCCAGGTCGCCCTCGTCACCGCCGCCGGCGCCCTCCTCACCATGCCCCTGTGGATCGCGTGGGGCATGGGCTATGTCTTTGACTAGGCCCGAACCCAAAAAAAACGACGCAGTCAGGCTGCGCCGTTCTTGAAAAAACCTCGCGGGGGGCGGGGCTCAGGTGAGGTCCATGACGAGGACTTTGGCCCACATTTCCTTATTCGGACCGGAAAATCCGTCGTGGATGGGGTCGTCCTTCTGGTATTTTTCGTGCGCTTCGAGGCTGTCGAAGTGGAAGGAAATCCCGTAGTCCCAGCTGTGGTCGGTGACCGGGCGCTCGGCGGTCCCGGCGGGGCGACCCCAGTGGGCGCGGGCGACGTTCGGGGAGGTGACGAGTTGTTCGAGGGCGGCTTCCATGCGGGCGCGACCGGCTTCGTTTTGGTATTCTTCTTTGAGCCAGAAATAGACGTGATGTTCCATGCCTTGAGAAATAGGGGAGCGGGCGCGGGCTGACAATGACGGAATCGGGGCTTTTCATTTCCGGCCGGGAGGTGCTTGATGGCGGGGATGAAAATTTCTTCGGCTGAGTTTTGGACGAGCGCCCCGACCCTGGATGATTGCCCGGTGGCGGAAGGGCCGGAATTCGCCTTCATCGGACGCTCCAATGTAGGGAAGTCCTCGCTGCTCAACCATCTCACCGGACGGAAAAATC
>JBNNED010000361.1:0-3670 GCA_050285825.1 Verrucomicrobiales bacterium
CATTCAAGACAGTTCAATGGGTGGTAGAAGATCGACCTAACTTCGATACTTACTCTCGTGACGGCTTTCAATGGACTATTTTCACATCTGTGGAAACAGTTCCAGAACCGACATCAGGCTTCCTTGCTATCCTTGGGGGGCTGCACTTCCTTTTAGGGCGACGTCGCTCACGCACGTTTTGATGCATTGAGGTCACTCGCTTTCTAGATCACCACCAACTCCTAGCCTCTTAAGGATTAAATGGCAGATTTAGTCTAAACATGGTTTCAACAATACATCGCAACACAGTCTCTCAAAAATCTCCCTTCCCTGGCAAGAAGCGATCCGGTCACCGAGTAGAACAGTCATGATCCGCTTCATGCTCCTCGCCTTTTTCGCCGCTCTCGCCATCGCACGCGCGGAAAAACCCCACATCATCCTCGTCATGGCCGATGACCAGGGTTGGGGCGACATGGCCTACACCGGCCACCCCGAAGTCAAAACGCCGAACTTCGACCGCGCCGCCGCCGAGGGTCTGCGTTTCGACCGCTTTTACGCCGCCGCGCCCGTCTGCTCGCCCACCCGCGCCAGCGTCCTCACCGGGCGGAATCCGAACCGCATGGGCGTTTACCAATGGGGCTACCCGATGCGACCGCAGGAAACGACCCTCGCCGAAGCCCTCAAAGACGTCGGCTACGCCACCTCGCACTTCGGCAAATGGCACCTCGGCTCGGTTCGCGCGCAAAGCCCGGCCAACCCCGGCGCCAACGGCTTCGACCACTGGCTCAGCACCCCGAATTTTTACGAAAATGACGCCACTTTCAGCGACCACGGAAAGGCCGTTCAACTCGAAGGAGAAAGCAGCGTTCTCATCGTCGAAAAAGCCCTCGCCTGGATGAAACAACACCAGGACAGCGGCACTCCGCTCTTCTCCGTCATCTGGTTCGGCTCGCCCCACCTCCCGCACATCGCCGACCCCCAGGACGCCGCCCACTACGCCCATCTTGATAAAAAACAGCAAAACTTCCTCGGCGAAATCACCGGCATGGATCGCGCCTACGGCAAACTCACCGCTGGCCTCGCCGAACTCGGTCTGCGTGACAACACCCTGATCTGGTACACCAGCGACAACGGAGCTCTCCCCATCGGCAACGCCAAACCGTACCGGGGCAAAAAAGGCTCGATCTACGAGGGCGGCCTCCGCGTCCCCGCCTTCATCGAATGGCCCGCCAAAATCCGGAAACCCCGCTCGCTGGGCTTCCCCGCCTTCAGCTCCGACATCTTCCCGACCCTTCTCGACCTCGTCGGCCACCAAGTCGAAAAACCGGTCCCCCTCGATGGCACCAGCCTGAAAAAACACCTGCTCTCGTCCGACGCCCCCGCCGCTTCTCCCCGAGGTCTGGGCTTTTGGGACACTCCCCACCCTGGCATCAAAACCCCCAGCGCCGCCTGGATGGCCGAACTTCTCGCCACCCAGAGCCAAGGCCGGGATCTTCCGCCCCATCCGAGCAGCCTCAAGGCCGAGCAAGTCCCCCACCCACCCCACGCCGCCACTGACTTCAAAGGCCATGCCGCTTGGATCAAAGGCGATTACAAGTTGCACCGCATCGAGAAGAAAAACAAAGTCCGCTGGGAGCTCTACCACTTGGGCAAGGACCCTGCCGAAAGCAAGAATCTGGCCCAAAGTGAACCCGAACTTGTCCGGGAACTCCGCACCGAACTCGAAACCTGGCTCGGCTCCGTCATCGACAGCCTCAACGGCGCGGATTATCGCTAATCTTGGGAAAACTCTCGGCACGCGGGGCCGGTGGACTCACGAAAAGGCATTCTCGACGAGATTCACCTCCGGCTTTTTCCCCTCCGTCAAAACCACCTCCACCACGTCGAAACGCCACGGAATGTCCCGTCGCCCCAGCTCACGTAGCCAAGCACTTGCGCCACGTCTCAGCAGCTCCTGTTTTTTTGCATCGACCGCCTCCAGAGGGCGGCCAAAGCCCTTCCACGTCCGCGTTTTCACTTCGACAAACACGAGAAGATCGTGTCCCTCGCCACCTCGCATCACTATATCCACTTCCCCGCCGCGCGGACCGCGAAAATTCCGGTAAAGCAGCTTCCAGCCCCGTGCCTGCAAGTGACGCAAGGCCACTTTCTCTCCAAAATCGCCAATGCGCTTCCGGTCCCAGCGCTCGTCCTCACTCCCCAAGCGGCAGGGCGAGTTGAGCGACCGGCTGAAACGAGCGACGATGCAGGCGACAAGGCCCCTGACTCCGCAAGGCTTCAAGATGCGCCTTTGTGCCATATCCCTTGTGCTTTTCAAAGCCATAGTGCGGAAATTCCCGCGCGCAATCGCGCATGATCCGGTCCCGCGTCACTTTCGCAAAAATACTGGCCACCGCGATCGACAAGCTCTTGCCATCCCCCTTCACCACCCCTTCGTGCGGATGCGGGAAATCCCGTAGGGGCAGGCCATCGACGAGGCAAAAGTCCACAGTCGCGCCCAGTCCCGCCACCGCCCGCGCCATCGCCACCCGCGTGGCACCCAGGATGTTCAATTCATCAATTTCCGCCACCCCGGCGATCCCGATTGCCCAGCTCACCCGCTCGTCCTCCGCCAACTCCTCGAAAAGCGCCTCCCGCCGCTTCTCACTCAACTTCTTCGAGTCGTTCACCCAGGGATGGGCAAAATCACGGGCTAAAATCGCGGCCCCGGCCACCACCGGCCCGGCCAAGGGACCGCGCCCCGCCTCGTCCACGCCCGCGATGCTGTCCTTGCCTGCCGCCCAGTGAAGCGACTCGTAAGAAAAATCAGGCATCACATTCCTCCCGGCGGGCCGTTGAGTCGGTTGTGGGCCGAGCGCAAGCCCGTTAACATGACGACATGGGCTTGGCCGTCTTCCGTCACGGCCACTCCCACACCACAGCGGTTCCAATTCGTCCCCAGTTGACGTCGTAGCAGCTCCTGCGACTGCCAATACCAAACCGCTTCCCGGCCGTCGCTGACTTCGCCAGTATAAACAAATTCCTGCACAAAAGCCATCTTGTAGTCCCGGTAAACCCGCACCGCCCGACTGGCAAACTGGTGTTCTTCCGGCACCGGAGCACCCTGTAAATTACGCAATCTCTCGGCGTGCTTCTGCGCCAGCGCGGTGAGACCCCGATGGGCTTCCATTTCTCCCTTGCCGATCGATTCACGATAGCCATTCGCAGCCTGCCAAACCCCAACCGCCAATTGCGCCTCACGCGGACTCATCCGCGAGGCCAACGCCCGGGCTTCCTTCTCCGCCCCGTTCCCTCCACAGGAATTCAAGAGAACCAGCGCGCACAAACTCGACAAAAAACATAGCAACTTCATCATCGTGAACACGCTAAGCTGGATCCCATCTCGCGACAAGCATCGATCCTTATTCCTCCGCAAAGGCCTTCTTCACCTCCTCCGCAATGACCCGTATTCCTTCTCTCACGACCTCCTCCGGCATGGTGTAAGTCACCCGCAGACAAGAACTCGCGTGATCTCCCCCCTCTCCTTCCGGAAGTCCGAAAAAGAAAAACTCGCCCGGCACAACGAGCACGCCACGGGCCTTCAGTCGCCGATCAGCGCGCGGGAGCGTTATCGGCGACTGAAGGCCCGTGGCGTGCTCGTTGTGCCGGGCGAGTTTTTCTTTTTCGGCCTTCCGGTAGGAGAGGGGGGAGA
>JBNNED010000362.1:0-6726 GCA_050285825.1 Verrucomicrobiales bacterium
GATCTTCCCGCACTTCCACCCTACCACCTAGCCATGCCCGGCCTCATCGTCAAACCACGCTCCCGCATCTTCCATGGACACGACTGGATTTACGCCAGTGAGGTCAAAAAAACCTTCGGAGAGCCCCAGGCCGGCGACGTCATTTCCATCAAGGACTTCAAAGACCGCCCGCTCGGGACCGCCATCTACAACCCCCACTCCCAGATCGTCGCCCGCCGCATCTCCCGGCGCAAACAGGACCTCGATGCCGAGTTCTTCCACCGTCGCCTCAGCCAGGCTCTCGCCCTGCGCGAGTCCTTCGGCCTCAACCCCCGCCTTTGTCGCCTCGCCTGGAGCGAATCCGACGGCCTCCCCGGCCTCATCGTCGACCGCTACGAAGATTGTCTCGTTTTCCAAACCACGACCTACGCCATGGACCAGCGGCAGGAGCTCATCCGCGAAGTCCTCGTCGACCTCTTCCAGCCCAGCTCCATCATCCTGCGCAACGACTCCCCCATGCGCAAAGCCGAGGGACTCGAACCCGAAATCTCCGTCGTCCACGGCCAGGCTCCCGCCCCCTTCCAAGTCACCCTCCACGAGCTCAGCTTCGAGATCGATCCCGCCAATGGCCAGAAGACCGGGCTTTACCTCGACATCATCGACGCCTACCCGAGCGTGGCTCGCTTCGCCAAAGGGAAGAAAGTCCTCGACGTCTTCTGTAACCAGGGCGGCTTCGGACTCGCCTGCGCCCGCGCCGGAGCCAGCTCCGTGACCTCGGTCGACATCTCGGAAGACGCCACCGCCGCCACCGCCCGCAACGCCGAACTCAGCGGCCTCCAGGTGGAAACCGTCACGACCAACGCCTTCAACTTCCTGCGCACCCACGAAGAGAGCTACGACCTCATCATCCTCGATCCCCCCTCCTTCACGCGGAACAAAAAAACCCTCAAAGACGCCATGCGCGGCTACAAGGAAATCCACCTCCGCGCCCTTAAAATGCTCAATCACGACGGCATCCTCGCCACCTTCTGCTGCTCCCACCACGCCAGCCGCGAGATCTTCCTCCAAAGCATCACCGAAGCCGCCGTGGACGCCCGCAAAACCCTGCGCCTCCTCGAGTCCCACCAGCAGCGGCTCGACCACCCCGTCATCGCGACCCTTCCCGAGACGGAATACCTCAAAGGCTTCACCTTCCAGCTCGCCCCGAACCGATGAAAAACGCCCTCAAAATCACGAGCCTGCTCGTCCTCACCCTCGCCGCCTGGTGGTTCTGGCACACCCGCCCCAGCCAGATCGTCCACCGCCAAATCGACGCCCTCATCGACCTCGGCTATTACAAAAAAATCGCTCTCGACACCCGCGCGGCGCAAGAAGAAGACATCGCCTCTCTCTTCGCCCCGCGCACCGAAGTGACCGGCTCCTCTCCCGTCCCCAGCGGCACCCTGAGCCACGCCGACCTCGCCCAGGCCTTGCAAAACTTCCAGCTCTACCTCCGCTCCTGCGAACTCAGTGAGCGCGACCGCCGTATCGATCTCACCGACGGCGTCGCCCGCGTCATCCTTCCCCTGCGCGCCCAGCTCGTCCTCGGCGACAACTCCTCGCGCGAGGAAGACTTCACCCTCATGCTCGAACTCCAAAAAACGGCCCAATGGCGCATCACCCGCCTCGAGTTCAAGGACGAATAAGCAATAACTCATAACAATTCACCATTCACCCTCTTGCTCCACATCGTCCTCTACCAACCTGAAATCCCCCACAACACCGGTTCGGCGGGCCGACTCGCTCTCGCCACCGGCGCCCGCCTCCACCTCATCAAGCCCCTCGGCTTCTCACTCGACGAAAAATCCGTCCGCCGCGCCGGACTCGATTACTGGAAAGACGTCGACCTCCAGCTCTGGGACTCCCTCGACGAGCTTCTCGCCGCCCACCCCGCAGCCCGCTGTTGGTTTCTGAGCACCAAGGCGAAAAAATCCCTCTGGCACGCCGATTTCGCCGACGGCGACTTCCTCATTTTCGGCCCGGAGACCCGTGGCCTCCCCGAATCCCTCCTCCACGCGCAGCCCGACGGGGCCCTGCGCATCCCCATGCAACCGGACTCCACCCGCTCGCTCAACCTCGCCACCTCCGTCGCCATCGTCCTCTACGAAGCCTGCCGCCAACTCGGCTCCCCCGCCTCGTGACTCAAAGGGAACCTCGAGATTCTCTCGGCTCCACTGCTCCTCCCCTCACTCCTCCCCCTTCTCAGCGGACTTCCGCTCCTGCTCTTCCCGCTCTCGCTCCTCCCGGCGTTTTTCGCGCTTCTTCTCGAAGAATTTCTTCAACTCCTCGTGGTCCAGAAACCCATCCTCGTTCGTGTCGATGGCCGCGAAGCGTTCTTTCAGCTCATCCTCCGCATCATCCTTGTGCCAAGGCGCTTTCTGAAACTCTTCCCAGCTCACCTTGCCATCCCCATCATCGCCGGGCCAACCCCGGTGGGGCGGGCGGTCCTCGTGATCGAGAAAGCCGTCGTCATTACGATCCATGCGCGCGAAAATCTCGCGAATTTTCTCCTCTTCCAGCTTCTGCATGCGCTCACTGGCGCGGAATTCCTCAAAACTGATCTTCCGGTCCTTGTTCGTGTCCAGTTTGCGGAAAAAATCTTTCCGGCCGTGCTTGCGTGGCTTGATTTTCAACAACTCCTCACGATCCAGACGCCCGTTGCCATCTTTGTCAAAACGCGCGAAAATCTCGCGCTGCGTCTTCTCGTCCAGATCCTTGACCCTCCCCCCTTTCCCAAACTCCTCAAAAACCACGATCCCATCTCCATCCAGATCGTGCTCTTTCAAAAAGCCCTCGACCATCTCTTCCTTGGACGGCCCGCGGTGTCCGCCTTTCTCCCCCTCCGGCCCGGGTTCACCGGCGCACAGCACCGCCCCCGACAAGGCCACTCCCCCCGCCCATCTGATCAACATCGTCTTCACGCTTGTTAAAACACCCCGCCAGCCCGTAAGTTTCACGAAAAAAGCGCCTGAAAATTCAATTTTCCTTTCTCCGCCTCTCATGTTAAACCCCGCCAAGTCATGACTCCTTCCCGTTCTTTCATCCACCTCCTGCTGGCTCTCTGCTTGCTTTTCGGGTCCGCCCGCTCGCAGACGCCGGAAGAACTCGCCCAGCTCGACCCCTCCGATGTTTACTTCCAAGCCTGGCTTCTCGTGCGCGACGCCGAAAAGCTCCAGGAGCAGAAAGCGTACGTGAAGGCCTTTGAGAAATTCCGCAAAGCCTCTCTCTTCTTCAACCATCTCGCCGTCAACTACCCCTCGTGGAAATCCGAGCTCGTCCAAGGCCGCCAGCGCACGACGCAGGACGCCCTCAATGAGATTCGTGACGACGCCATCGCCGAGCAGAAGAAGCGCGAGAAAAACTTCGAAGGGCTCGTCGAAGATCCCTCCATGGGGCCGCCCGTGGCCGTCCCGCGCGACAGCCCGGTTCCCGCCGAAGACGAAGCCGGATTGGCGAAATTGGACCAGGAAATCATCCAGCTCAAACGGCAATTGACCGCCGCCATGAATGATCGTGACGCCAATGCCGCGCGTCTCCGCCGCACTCTGACCGAACTCGAAGCGCAGCGGCGGCAGGCGATGAACAACTCGGTCAAAGAGGAAATGGAGCAGCTCAACCGCCAGATCCGCGCCCTCACGCGCGAGCGCGACACCCTCTCGACCAACCTCACCCAAACCGCCGCCCAGCTCCGCCAGGCCCGTACGGAACTCGACAGCACCCGCCAGGAACTCATCGCCTCCCGCCAGAAAGAACAGGAACTCGTCAAGCTCATGGAAGAGCAGCGCGACGTCAATTTCAAGGTCGTCAAAGGCCAACAGGCCCAGCTCGACGCCCTGCAAAAACAAATGGAGGAAAAGGACAAACTTCTCTCGAAAGCCGACGCCCACATCCGCCACCTCACCGAAAAACTGAACGCTTCCGAGGCGCTCGTCGGTGAACTTCGCACCGAACGCGACGGCCTCCTCAAAGAACGCGACCAAATGTCCGCGCTTTTGAAAATCAACGCGGCCGACCGCGTCCAGGAGCTCATCAACCAGAACGTCCGCCTCAGCCGGGACCTCAACGAAGCCCGCGAGCGCATCAAAGTTCTCGACGAAGACACGAACGCGACCAAAGACGAGCTCATCAAGGCCAAGCGCACGCTCGTCGTAGCCAAAACCCGCATCCTCCGCCTCCAGGAAGAAAACGGCGCCCAGAAACGACGCCTCGGCGAACTCAGCGAAAAGCTCAAACAAGCCAACGAAGACCTCCTTGCCGACGGCCAGCGGGAAGGGCTCGGTGAGATGGCCAAAGCGGAAATCCAGACGCTGCGTGAGATCATTAAAAAGCAGCAGCGCTCCTTGCAAATCCAGGAAGAAGCCCGCGATCTCCTCCTCGCCCAGGCCGAGCGCGAAGCGGCCAATGATGAGGACTGGAAGCAGGCTGTGGCGCAGATGAAGGGCACGGTCGTCCCCAAGCTGACCGCTGAGGAAGAGGACATCGTGGCGAGCGCCGGAGACAGCATCGAGATGACCAACCGTTTCCGCCCGTCCGAAGCCGAACGCCGCGCCGCCGGCAACCGCCTGCAGCAGGACAAAGCGACCTACAACCGCCTCGCCCGCCGCGCCTTCGGCAGCGAACGCCTGCCCGTCGCCCGCTCCTTTTTTGAAACCATCATCTCCGAAGATCCCGGCGATTGGGAAGCGATGATGAACCTTGGCATCGTCCTCCTCCGCCAGGAAGATCCTGCCAGCGCCGCCGAGCAATTCCGCCAGGCCATCCTCATCAAAGGCGAGCAAAGCCTCCCCTACGCCCACTTCCAGCTCGGCGTCTGCTACTACCGCACCGAGCTCCTCGACGACAGCGCCCAGGAACTGGAAACAGCCCTCAAACTCGACCCCGAAAACGCCAAAGCCCACGTCTTCCTCGGCAACATCTCCGGTCGCCAAAACCAGCTCGACAAGGCGGAAAACCACTTCAAAAAAGCCCTCGGGATCGATGCCACCCTGAGCGAGCCCCACCTCAACCTCGCCATCCTCCGCCTCCGCCAGGGCCGGAAACAGGAAGCCCTCGGCCACTACCGGGACGCCCTCAAACGCGGGGCGCAACCCCACCCCGCCCTCGAAGCCAAACTGCAAACCAGCCCGCCAAGCAACGCCGGAGCCAATTCCTAATTCCTAATTCCGCATTCCCACTTCCACCATGCCGCTCTTTCTCTACCATTACCCACACCTGATGAAACGCTACTTTCTCGGCCTCCTACCCATTCTCTCCGTCGCCGCCGTCCTCTTCTCCCTGCCTTTTCTCGCCAAGCTTCCCGGCCTTCCCGGCGAGATCTTCTTCAAGCTCTTCGGCTTCGCCACCACGCCCTTCTGCATGGAGATCAGCGTGGCGTTTCTTTCCGTCATCGCCCTCCTCGTCTGCAACCACATCCGGCGTAAAAATGAGGGAGACGACTACATTTCGCTCGAAATCTCCGACGAACTTCGCGAAGAACTTCACCAAAACCAAGCACAAGACTGATGAAACCCGAGACTCTCTGCCTGCACGGCGGTCACCAGCCCGATAGCGCCACGAACGCCCTTGCCACCCCCCTTTACCGCACCGCCTGCTACCAATTCAACAACACCGAGCACGCCGCCAATCTCTTCGCCCTCAAAGAGCTGGGAAACATCTACACCCGCTTGATGAACCCCACCACCGACGTGCTCGAAAAACGCGTCGCCCTCCTCGAAGGAGCTCCCGAGCTCGCCGGCCTCGCCCATTCCTCCGGCACCGCCGCCATTTTCAACAGCATCATCACCCTCGCCGAAGCCGGAGATAACATCGTCTCCGCCCAAAACCTCTACGGCGGCACCTACACCCAATTCAAGAACATCCTCCCCTCCCTCGGCATCGAAGTCCGCTTCGTCGACTCGAACGACCCCGAAAATTTCGCCCGCGCCGCCGACGACAAAACCCGCGCCTTCTTCTGCGAAACGATTTCCAACCCCGCCCTCGATATCACCGACCTCGAAGCGGTCGCCGACCAGGCGCACGCTCTCGGCCTGCCCCTCATCGTGGACGCCACCTGCTCGACGCCCTACCTCACCCGTCCGCTCGATTTTGGAGCCGACATCGTCATCCACTCGCTGACCAAATGGCTCGGGGGCCACGGCACCGGTCTCGGCGGCATCGTCATTGACTCCGGAAAATTCAACTGGGCCGGCGGCAAGCACCCGGTCTTCGACAAGCCCGACCCCTCCTACCACGGCCTGCGCTGGGCACACGACCTTCCCGAGCCCCTCGCTCCCCTCGCCTTCATCCTGCGCATGCGCACCGGAGCCCTGCGGAACCTCGGGGCCTGCGCCTCGCCCGATAATTCCTGGCAAGTCCTCCAGGGCATCGAAACCCTGACGCTGCGCATGGAACGCCACTGCGAAAACTCTCTCGCCGTCGCCCAACACCTCCAAAAGCACCCGAAAGTCGAGTGGGTGCGCTTCCCCGGTCTTCCCGGCGATTCCGAGCAGGCCAAAAACGAAAAATATCTGCGCGGCAAAGGCGGGAGCATCGTCGTCTTCGGTATCAAAGGCGGCGCGCAAGCCGGAGCGGATTTCATCAACTCCCTCAAGCTCTTCTCGCACGTGGCCAACCTCGGCGACGCCAAATCGCTCGCCATCCACCCCGCGACCACGACCCACTCCCAGCTCAGCCCCGAACAACAACTCGCCGGGGGCATCAAACCCGAAC
>JBNNED010000363.1:0-5851 GCA_050285825.1 Verrucomicrobiales bacterium
GCCGGACGCATTTGCCGGGCCCGGTGCGTCCGGCGCGTCCCGCGCGTTGCTCGGCGGCGGCCTGGGAGATTTTTTCGATGCGCAGGGAGTCGAATCCCCGGCGGGGATCGAAGACGGCTTGGCGGGCGAGGCCGGAATCGATGACGACGCGGACGCCTTCGATGGTGACGGAGGTCTCGGCGACGTTGGTGGAGACGATGATTTTCCGGCGACCGCCGGGGGCGATGGCCTCGCGTTGTTGCGCGGGCGGGAGGGCGGAGTAGAGGGGCTTGATGTCCCAGTCGGCGAGCCAGGAGGCGCGCTCGAGGAGGGCGATGGTTTTCCGGATCTCATGGAGTCCGGGGAGGAAGATGAGGATGCGGGCCTCGGGGTCGAGCCCGGCGATTTCATCACGCAGGGCGGCGGCGACGCGTTCCCAGACGGGGGTTTCCCGAGGGGGGCCGGAGTGGCGGGTGGCGGCGAGGCGCGCCCCGAGGTGCTCGATTTCCACGGGGAAGAGTCGCCCGCCGGCCTCGACGAGGTGACAGGGGGCGAGGAAGTCCTCCAAGCCGCGCAGTTCGAGGGTGGCGGACATGACGACGACGCGGAGGTCCGGGCGGAGGCTTTCCTGGAGGTCGAGGACGCGGCCGAGGGCAAGATCCGAGGCGAGGCGGCGTTCGTGGAATTCATCAAAGATGACGGCACCGACGCCGCTGAGCTCCGGGTCGTCGAGGAGCCAGCGCTGGAGGACGCCATCGGTCATGAAGAGGATTTCGGTGTCTTCCCCCCAGCGGCTGTCGAAGCGCACGGCGTAACCAACGCCCGCGCCAAGGGAGGTGTTTTCTTTTTGGGCGACGAACTCAGCCAGGAGGCGGGCGGCCATGCGGCGCGGCTGGATGACGAGGACGCGACCGGCGACTTCCCCCCGGACGAGGGAGGGCACGCTGGTGGACTTCCCGGAGCCGGTGGGGGCTTTGAGCAGGAGGCGTCCGCCCTCGGCGCGCATGGCGGCGCGGATTTCATCGGCGACTTCGAGGACTGGTAAATTCACGGCGCCAAGAAAGCAGACGGGGCGGAAATGGCAACCCGGGATTGGCAGCGCTAAACCATTGCCAAAGCGGGCGGGAGGGGGCATGGTTCGGACATGAGTCCTGAATTTAATGCGCTCGCCCTGACGCTGGTGGTCATTTTGTTTCTGCTGTGGAATCTCGATTTCGTGGCGACGCTCTTGACCTTGAAGAACTTGAAGCCGGCGCTGCCGGGGGAGTTCGCCGATGTCTGGGATGAGGAGAAGTATGCGAAATCCCAGCAATACGAGCGCACGCAGGCCCGCTTCGCCATCATTTCCTCGCTCTACTCGCTGACGCTGCTGCTGGTCTTCTGGTTCATCGGTGGTTTCGCCTGGGTGGACACGCTGGCGCGAACGCTGGGGATGAAGACCTTACCGACGGGTCTACTCTTCTTCTCCCTGATGTATCTCGGCCACTGGCTGCTGACGCTCCCGCTGGATCTTTATCACACCTTCGTTCTGGAGGAGAAATTCGGCTTTAACAAGACGACGCCGGGGACCTTCATCAGTGATCAGATCAAGGGGCATTTGCTCGCCGCCATTCTGGGCTTGCCGATCCTCGCGCTGGTCTTGTGGATCTTCATGAATGTGGCGCAGGCCTGGCTGTGGGCGTGGCTCGCGGTGACGTGCTTTTCCCTCCTCCTCACTTATCTCGCGCCCTCTTTGATCCTGCCGCTTTTCAACAAGTTCACGCCGATGCCGGACGGGGAACTGAAGAGCGCGATCCACGCGATGGCGGAGAAGTGCGAGTTCCCACTGACGGAGATTTCCATCATGGATGGCTCGAAGCGCACGGGCAAGGCGAACGCTTTCTTCACGGGCTTCGGGAAGCACAAGAAGATCGCGCTCTACGACAATCTGATCGAGGGGCAGAGCACGGAGGAACTCGTCGGCGTGCTGGCTCATGAGATCGGGCATTTCAAGAAGAAGCATATCATCCAGCGCCTGGTCCTCTCCGTCCTGCAAACGGGGCTGATGTTTTATCTGTTGGGGCTGGCCACCGATCCCTTCTCGGCCTTCGGGGAGCAGCTTTACGCGGCCTTCGGCATCCCGCCGGAATCGGCCCCGGTGTATGTGGGCTTCGTCTTGTTCATGATTCTTTACAAGCCGGTCTCACGCTTGCTGTCCATTCTCATGAATCTCTCGTCCCGGAAGCATGAGTTCGAGGCCGATGAGTATGCCGCCCGCGCCCAGGAGACGCCGGAGCACCTCATCTCGGCTTTGAAAAAGCTCTCGGCGGATAATCTCTCGAATCTGACGCCTCACTCGCTGGAGGTGTTCCTGGATCATTCCCACCCGCCGGTGCTGGAACGCATCGAGGCGATGCGCAAGCTGGGCTTGTGAGGAGGAGCGCCCGGTTTCGGGGAGGTAGGGAGAAGCGTCGAGGTGGATCGGCGGAAGGCCGGTGCTCCCTGTGCTTGTTTTTTTTGATCGCAGGCGGGAGGGCCAGATGGACCGGCAGGATGCCGGCGCTCCCTGTGCTTGGGCCAGGTGGACCGGCGGGAGGCCGGTGCTTCCTGTGCTTGTTTTTTTGATCGCAGGCGGGAGGGCCAGATGGACCGGCAGGATGTCGGCGCTCCCTGTGCTTGGGCCGGGTGGACCGGCGGGAGGCCGGTGCTCCCCGGAACAGGGGAGCTTCAGCGCTCGCTTTTCATTTCGAATTTTTTCCCGGCGAGGGCTTCTTTGATGTATTTGCCGTAGAAGTCGGTCGGTTCGTAGTTCCAGCTCTCGATCATACGCGGGGTGGCAGCCGGGTGGAAGCACCAGGCGGTCCAGTGGATGCGGTTTTTTTCCAGATAGCCGAGCATGTCGGGCACCCAGGTGTGGGGGTCTTCCTGGTCGTCGAGGGGGATGAACTCCATTTTCTTGATGTCGGCCCCGAATTCGCCGAGGAGGACGGGATGTTCGGCGAAGGTTTTGGCGACGCGTTCCTTCCAGCCGGTGTGCCAGTTATAGGTGTGCCATGAGTAGATCACGCCGTTGCCATCGGGATCGTCGAGGGCGTATCCTTCGGTGATTTTCGAGAGGTCGTTCGCCCAGAAGAGGCCGCCGGCGAGGACGATGTTGCGGGCGCCGGAGGAGCGGACGGCTTCGAGCATGGCTTGCATGCCAACGGACTCAAAACCTTGGTTTTTCTTCTTCTCTTCGTCGCTGAGGAAGGCGGATTCATCCTTGCCGGTCTTGGTGCCGACGAAGCCGCCGTTACGCCAGGTGTCCCAGTCGATGCCGTGGGGCTCATTGAGGAGGTCGAAGAGGACGGCGGGGTGGTTTTTATAATGGGCGGCGCAGTCTTTCCAGAATTGGAGGTATTCTTTCTTCGGAGCGCGGTAGCGGTGGAGGTCGATGATGACGTAGGCTCCGCGATTGGCGGCGAGGTTGACGATGCGGTCGATGATGGCGCGGTATCCGGCGCCATCGTCTTTCTGATAGGGGCTCTGGCCATACCAGAAGGAGTCCTTGACGGGCACGCGGACGCAGTTCGCCCCCCAGTCGTCGATGGCGACAACGGTGGATTTGATCGGCTGGATGTCCATGGGCAGCGTTTCGAGGCCACCGGCATTCGCCCCGCGCAGCCAGACTTCCTTGCCGTTGACATCGACCACGCGATTGCCTTCGACTTTGATTTCGAGAGGCCAAGCGGCTTTGTTGGGCTCCTCAACGGGGACTTCGCGGGCCTTGCGGGCTTTTTCGCGTTCGGCGGCAAGTTCGAGGAGCTCGGCGGCGTCGGTGGGCTTGAGCTCGAAGTCATCCAGCTCGAAGCTCCCGGCGTTCGCGCGGAAGAGTGAGGGCATCATGACGATGCTGAGGGAGCCCCGGGGAACGAGGAATTTCTTCGATTTCTCAACCCAGCCGTCGGTGTCTTTCTGGGTGTAAGCGGAGGTCGCCCCACCTTTGACCTTCTTGCCGTCAATGCCGTGGAACTCCAGCAGGATGCGGGCGTCGAACCAGGGCATTTCGCCTTTTTTGAGGCCGGTGACGCGCTCGCGCCAGCTGAGCTCGAGGGCTTCGAGGCCATCGGGGAGGTCGTATTTCTGGTAGAACATGACCATTTCACCGGGTTTGACGACTTCAAGCTTGAGATGGCGGCCACCGTCCTCGGAGACCCAGCTCCCGCCCTCTTTGCTCTTGCCCCAGTGGGCGGCCCAGTCGCCGGACTTCGAGGGCGTTTCCAAGTCCCCATTCGGGATGAGGCTCCCGTTCGCGGCGAGGCTCTCGGCGGCCTTGGCGCGGCGTCTGGCAGCCTCTGCGAGGAGCTTTTCCTTGCGTTCCGCCTGGGCTTTTTCGACAGCGGCGCGCACGGGCTTGGGATCGGTCTCGCTCAGAGAAAGGTCGTCGAGATCGAAGGTGCCGGCTTCCACCTGGAAGAGGGCGGGCATGAACTTGAGCCAGACGGCGTCTTCCGGAACGAGAAAGGAAACCTCGCGCTCGACCCAACCGTCGGTGTCTTTTCCGGTGGCCTGGGGCTTGGGGCTGCCAGCGACTTTCTGGCGCTCCGCATCGAGGAACTCCATGAGGATGCGGGCGTCGAACCAGGAGTTTTTCCCCTTCTTGAGGCCCGTGACGCGCTGCTTCCAGGTGAATTTGAGGGCTTCAACGCCGTCCGGGATGCGCAGTTCCTCGTATTGCATGGCCATTTCACCCGCAGCGGGGCTCTTGAGTCGCAGAAAGTGGTTCCCGCCTTCACTTTCCCAGCTTCCGTTGGCATTAGCGGACCAGCCATCCGGCCAAGCGTTGCCGTCGGTGTCTTTTTCGAAGTCACCATTGAGGAAGACTTCCTTCGCGCCGACCGTGGCCGTGCCCATGAGACAAGCCGCGAGGGCTCCAAATAACAATTTCCGGTTCATCTTCTTCATGATTGATCTTCGACTGAGATACGCTCCGCTCCGCCCGGCGAAAAGAACCAGCGGGGCGAAGTGGAAGACCTCTCATAGAGAAACAAAAAACAACGTCAAGCAATCAATTAGCAATAAGGCGATTTTTAAAGACCGCTATGCTAGTGCTTGGGTATCAGCGAGCAAGCGGTAGGTGCCGTTCCGCGCCATGAGATCGTCATGCGTGCCACTTTCGACGATCTTGCCCTGGGAAACGACGAGGATGCGGTCGGCGCTGCGCACGGTGGCCAGGCGGTGGGCGATGATGAGGCTTGTGCGGTCCTTCATGAGTCCGTCGAGGGCCTCTTGGACCAGGCGTTCGCTTTCCGAGTCGAGCGCGCTCGTGGCCTCGTCCAAGAGCAGGATGCGGGGGTCCGCGAGGATGGCGCGGGCGATGGCAATGCGCTGGCGCTGACCGCCGCTGAGCTTGACGCCGCGGGAGCCGACGAGGGTCTCGTAGCCCTCGGAGAAGCCGGTGATGAAGTCATGGGCGTTCGCGAGTTTCGCGGCGCGTTCGATGTCGGCCGCATCGGCTCCGGGTCGGCCGTAGGCGATGTTTTCCCGGACGGAGCCGCCGAAGAGAAGGACTTCCTGAGGCACCACGGCCATGGCGGCGCGGCGCTGAGCGAGCGGGATTTCCCCGGCCGGACGACCATCAAAGCTCAAGCGCCCGGACTGCGCGTGATAGTAGCCGAGAAGGAGGGCGAAGAGAGTCGACTTCCCTCCCCCACTCGCGCCGACGATGGCCACGCGTTCGCCGGCCCGCACCTCGAAGCTCAGACCATCGAGGACGCGCTGCTCGGGGCGGGAGGGGTAAGCGAAGACGAGCTCTTCAAGGGCCAAGGCGCCCTGCAAGTCCTGCGCGGCGGGCGGGTCGCCGAGCGTTTCTTCCGCCTCTTCGGCGAGAACTTCGCGGATGCGCTCGGTCGCC
>JBNNED010000364.1:0-13162 GCA_050285825.1 Verrucomicrobiales bacterium
TTCGAGCAATTCCATACCTGTCTGACGTCTTGGTTAGCATGATTAGAGGAGAATTTCCACCTCATTTCCGAGTCGGAGCAACAAAGCAAGCTCCTCCAGATCTTCCATCTTCAGGAAAAAGCCCCGGCCGGGGTCGTCTCCATCGGCCTCCGGCACCGGACGGATCTGGAGCGCCGGGCGCTTGAGCATCAGGACTTTCTGCGCGCCCCGGTACCCCGCACTCGTCGTTGAATAGACCATACCATGCCGCTCGCCGCGCTTGATATAAATCTCCGTCTGCAACTTCGAGCCCCGCATCCGGGGCAGATCCATCGACTGCACGAGATACTCTTTGACGAAGACGTTCTCCTTCTTCTCGTCATCCTTGCGGAAGAGGCGCAAGCGCTCGTTCGGGACATCGACCTGCAGCGTGAAATTCAAAGGCATGACCACGAACTCGTCGCCAGGGTGCAGGGTCTTCATCTCGGTCAAGCCGTTCAAAAAGACCAGGCAATCAATCGTCGTTTCATACTTCTTCGCGATGGCGAGATAGGAATCACCCGACTTCACAACATGGACCGACTTGTTCTCCATGTTATTGACCGACAAGAGCTCATCCATGTTCATCTCGCCCAGGATGCGGCGCGCTTCCGGCCCGTTGAGCGAGTTCGGAAAGAGGTTCTGGATGTAAAGCAGCTTCTCCCGCGCTTCCGCGAGTTCCCCGAGGGCGATCAATTCCATCGCCCGGTTGAACTCCCGTTGCCCCGGTTCAAAATCCGAGATCTGATTCTGCTCCAGGACGTTCGCGACCTCGTTCTGGTCCGTGAGCTGCGGTTGCCCGAACTCCTCGCTCACCTGCTTCAGGGCGAAAACGACCAGTGCCAGCACCGCGATCACTCCCAGACCGGCAAACACCTTCAGAATCGTCATCAAACTCTTCATCGCCCGCTTTTAAAGTAAGCCCTTCCGGCGAAAGTCAAAATGGTTGATCTCCTGAGACTTCATAATCATCTCCAGGGTGAATTTCATCACGCTATACTCCCAGGCGTCGTCCACGCCCTCAATCACGGCCAGCGCCGGATCCCCCGTCCGCCGCGCCTCCTCCATGACCCGCCCCCGCACGTTCTCCAGGCTGTCGTGCACCGTCTGCGCCGTGACATCACTGCGCTTGAACTGAAAGCCATATTGCAAAAAGGCTAAATTCACCCCCTTCTGCCGAAAATGATCGATCACCTTGAGCACCTTCGGGTCGAAGCCCTCCAGCTCCACCTCTTGATAAGCATCCGGACGAATCAACTGCGGCTTCTGCGCCTCCACCTTGCCCCGGCGCACCCGCACGCGGTTCACCGCATCCATCTCCTCGCTGAGCAACTCGAAAGCAAAACTGGTCGTCCCGAAGGTATCGATCCGGCGGTCCGGCTCATAGAGCACCCGCGTTGCCTCCATGGCATATTGAATATCGTCCTGACTTGGCATCTTCTGTCACACAGTATCCCCTAAATCGGCCCCGACACAACCAAAAGCACCTTATCCGGCTCTGCGGGGATAAAAAAAGGGCGGACCCTCACGCGAGCCCGCCCTGGAAATTTCAGCATCAGCCTCAAGCGTTTTTCTCAACGTGGGAGATGATGTCACCCACGGAAACGAGCTTCTCAGCTTCTTCGTCCGGCACTTCGATTCCGAATTCCTCTTCGACGGCCATGACCAATTCCACGGCATCGAGGGAGTCTGCTCCCAGGTCTTCGATCATTTTCGACTCGGGTGTCACCTGATCGGCGCTCACACCAAGTTGATCCACGATGATGTCCGTCACTTTTTCTGTTACGCTCTTATCTGACATAAACTCAATTCTTTGATGGGTCTGCCGTCTGTCTATCCCCTCGCGGAAAGCTTGGCAATCACAAAATCACCCCCCGGCTTCCTCCGCCGCAGGCTCCACTTTCTTCCCAGCCGACTCCTCGTCCGCCTCATCTTCCTCATCCTCAAGGGAGAGCTCGATCAAATCGCCCGAGAAATGCGTAAGAATCCGCTGGAACAAAGCCTCCGCCGGCGCGCCTTCTTCTTCCTTAAACTGGCCATAGACCATGCCATCGACCTTGGCCTTGCCGGACTGCCCCTCGACCCCTTCGTAATAAATCGTCGCCAGACCCTTCGTCTCCCACTTCCGCTTGTCGATCTTCGTCATCGCGGAAAAAGGAATGCGCGGGCCACCCGCCGCCTCAAACGCCTCGTCATCGACCTTCATCGTGCGACCGCGCGTGCGCAGGAAGACGAACAGGGCCCCGAGCGCGAGCGCACCGCAGAGGATGCCGAAATACAACTGCTCACGGACTTTCTTCCCCGTGTAATAGCCCTCGCCGATCTCCAAATGCTCCGGCCAGCCCGGGCGCTCCCCGGCATACTCGCGCCAGAGCACATCCCAGCCCTCTTTCTCCATCCGTTCCGTCTCCCCGAGAATCTCCGGCCAGGGCTGCTCGCGCTCCGTGCCTGCGGGCAGGAGGAACTGCTCACCACTCTCCCCCTTGCCGCCCTGCGTGGGCACCTCGAAGGAAATGGCCTGCGTTTTCACAAATTCCGGCCACTGCGCTTTGTTTTCCAGGGCTTTGTAAAGCTCACCAGCTTGGTAAAAGGCGCGAAAGTGGCTCCAAATCAGGTTTTTCTTCGGATATCCCACTTTGTAATCGTAGAAAAAATAGACCGAAAAGCCGGCGAACATCGCCAGAATCAACAAGACGCGCCAGTAAAACCACGACGTCGGCCGGCACACGATCTCCTTTGTTTCACTCATCTTTTCCCAAGAAAGCAATCCCCGCCAAAAAAGCAAGCCCTCAAGCAATCCATCCGCTTTTCCCTGTCCCCCTTCAGCAAAAAACTCCCGACGCCAAGCGGCATCGGGAGTTGCAAAAAATTCCAGCTCAGCAGTCGCCTTCCTCAATAAACATCACGGGCGTAACGTTTTTCTTTCTTCAGCTGACTGATGTATTGCTCGGCTTCCGCTTCGGAAAGACCGCCGTGATCCATGGCCACCTTGTGCAGGGCGGCATCGACGTCTTTGGCCATGCGCGAGGCGTCACCACACACGTAGAAGTGAGCCCCGTCCTGGAACCACTGCCAGAGCTCGGCTCCGTTTTCAAGAATGCGGTCCTGGACGTAGATCTTGTGCTCCTGGTCGCGGGAGAAGGCCAGATCAAGCTTTTGCAGGACTCCTTCGGCCTGCAGGGCCTCCATTTCGTCCTGGTATAGGAAATCCGTCGTCTTGTGCGGATTCCCGAAGAAAAGCCAGTTCGCGCCCTTCGCGCCCGTGGCTTTGCGCTCTTCGAGGAAGGCGCGGAACGGGGCCACCCCCGTACCGGGACCACACATGATGACCGGCGTGTCGCCATTTTCGGGCAAGCGGAAAGCCTTGTTGTGGTGGACGTAAACTCCGGGATTGATCCCCTCGATACGGTCGGCAAAAAAGGTCGAACACACGCCGCCGCGATCCCGTCCGTGGGAATGGTAACGCACGATGGCCACGGTGAGGTGGACCTCGCCCGGGTGAGCCTTCGGACTGGAAGAAATGGAATACAGCCGCGGCTGGAGCTTCTTCAGCACCGAGACGAACTCCTCGGCGTCGCCGAAATCAGCGGGATGGTCCACGACGAGATCGATCAACTCACGACCCCAGCAGAAATCATCGATCGCGGCCTTGTCATCACTCTCAACCAGAGCACGGAGATATGGCGAGCCGCTGCGCTCCTGCCATTGCTCGAGAATTTTGCGGCTCAGGCTGCGGATGTCGTAGGATGAGATCAGAGCCTCGCGCAGACTCGCTTCCCCGCCACCGGGCAGAGGAACCTCGTCATTCACATTGAAGGGCAAATTCTCGAGAATCTCGTCGACCACGCTCTCCGGGTTCATCGGATAAACCCCGAGGGCATCACCGGCTTCATACTCCAGCTCGGAGCCGTCGAGGGAAATTTCGATGTGGTAGGTCTCCCGTTCGGAGTCCCCGCTATTCAAATTATAGTTCTTCAGGACTGGAGCCGGGAAGGGGTGCTTCTTGTTGTAACCGTCAAAGGCTTCTTCCACCTCTTCCGTCGCGGCCACGCTCACGCCCTGGCCGAGCACGTCCATGACTCCTTTTTTCCACGCCGCGAAGGGCTCGTCGAAATCGACATCGCACATCACGAGCTCATAAATCCGCTCCGCTCCCAGCTTCTCAAAACACTGGTCGAAGACCTTGCCGCACTCACAGAAATCCGGATATTCGGTATCGCCGAGCGCCAGCACAGAGAACTTCACGCCCTCCATCTTCGCCGCCGCATCGCTCTGGATGTGGTTGTAAAGGGCCTCCGCGTTGTCGGGTGGTTCGCCGTCGCCATAGGTGCTCGTGATCACCAGCACGTTCTTCTCCTGGGGCAAACGGGCCGGGTCGTAATCCGCCATGTCGAAAACTTCCGGCTCGAAGGCCCCGCCTTTCATCGCTTTCGCCAGCTTGCGGGCGCAGCCCTCGGCATTGCCCGTCTGGGAACCCCAGAGAATGGTCACGGGAACCGCCGGCCCGTGGGCCGCCGCCTCTCCCGGTCCTCCACCGAGGACTTGACTCAGGAAATCTCCCAACCACAGCCGTTGTTCCGGCGTGAATGGCGCGTCGTCTGGTAAAACTATCGGATGACTCATGTAAAAACCTACTTTTTCTGGCGGGCGCGCAAGATGCAAGCATCCCGCGTACCTTTCAAGCACCTTTCCTCCGATGAACAAAAAAACCCCGCCAATCTCAAGCAATCATTTTTTTGACTTTGCACCTCAGCCCCAAATCGCCAGTATGCGAAGCGCAACAATCATGAGCGAGGAGCGCTACGAAATCAGAGGAAAATTGGGTCAAGGCGGACTGGGTGCCGTTTACCGGGCATTCGACACGAATCTCAATCGGGAAGTCGCCATCAAGCGCGTTCTCCCCGACGAAGAATTCCCGGAAGGCGACGAAGCCACCGAAAGCCTCATCGAAGAAGCCAAATCCCTCAGCTCGCTCAACCACCCGCACGTCGTCTCGGTTTACGACGCCGGAGTCGATGAAGACGGCCCCTACGTCATCATGGAACTTCTTAACGGACAAACCCTGGACGACGTCATCGAAAAAGGATCGATGACCGAAAGCGACTTCCATGAATTCGCCATCCAGACCCAGGAAGCCCTCATCGCCGCCCAGGCCCTCGACATCGTCCACCGCGACATCAAACCGGGCAATGTCATGCTCACCTGGTTGCCCAGCGGCAAGTTCCAGACCAAGCTTCTCGACTTCGGACTTGCCAAATTCACCCCGAAACCCTCCCTCCAAACCATCGACGCCGGAGACGCCGTCATGGGCTCGATCCACTTCATGGCCCCGGAGCAATTCGAGCGCACCCTCCTCGACAAGCGCACCGACATGTATTCCCTCGGCTGCGTTTACTACTTCGCCCTCACCGGCTACTACCCCTTCGATGGCGAGTCCGCCCCGCAGGTCATGGCCGCCCACCTCAACCACCGCGTCACCGATCTCTCAAAAGTCCGCCCCGACCTCCCCTTCTGGCTCACCCAGTGGGTCATGTGGCACATCCACCGCCCCATGGAAGAACGCCCTGAGAACGCCCGGCAATCGCTCGAAGCCTTCCTGAATTGCGAGGCCGACCCCGAAGCGCCTCTTCCCTTCACCCCGAATCTCAAAAGCCCTGCCAACGAGCCGAAAAAACCGCGTCTCCTCATCCCCGGTGCCGCCCCCGCAGAGCCCGCCCCGAGCGACGACGATGAGCCCGCCCCGCGCCCGATCAAAGAGCCCGTTACCATCACTTCACCGGATTCCGAAGGCCCCTCACTTCACACCACCGCGCATAAAATCAAAACCTCCCGCCTCCAGCGCACCCAGCCCCACCAGGTCCCCACTGCCGCCGTCACCGCCCAGCAAGCGCCCACCGCCGCCGTCCCCGTGCTGAGCCCTACGGTGAGCCAGCCGGTGCCCACCGCGAAACTCAGCCCGAACGTCCCCAAAGTCAAAGCCAGCGCCCCCACCAGCAATAACGACAGCCCCGCTCCCGCCCCTCCCGTTCAAGAGAAAAAAGGCCTCAGCAACACCGGCAAAGCCGTCATCGCCGCCGTCATGGGCATCCTCGACATCCTCGGTGGCATCGTCGTCCTCGACCGCATCGACGCCAACCGCCGTACCGAGTCCCTCAACGCCATCACCCAGCACTTCAAAGAAGGCGACGTCACCGTGGTGCCGCTCAACCAGAAACAGGTCGATCTCGTCCTCGAAGAAGTTTCCTCCATGGGCGCCAAGGAGGAGCGCATGACTTATTTCGAAGCCCTACGCCTCGCCGAAGCGAGCGACAGCACGGACATCGACCTCGAAGTCGCCAAGTTCGCTACGAAAGGCAACATGAGCGACGAAGTGCGCAAAAACCTCTTCAAAGTCCTCGAACTCCGCGGTAACGAAGTCGCCCTTCCCCTCCTCATCGAATACGCCCAGTCCGGCCAGAACAACGCCACCAACGCCCTCGCCGCCGCCCGGAAAATGGCCACCCCCACCAACTTCCCCGACCTCCTCGCCATCATCCGGGACACCGATGACCGCGACATCCGCCAGGAAGCCGAGCGCACCCTCGGCCACGCCATCAGCGACTCCGTGGATCCCCTCCGCTTCGACAGCAAACTCGCCGAAGCCTACGCCGCCGGCACCAAAGAGGAAGTCAAAGACACCTACGTCCGCCTCATGGGCCTGACCGGCGGTTCGCAATCCGCGAAAATCATCAAGGAAAACCTCGGCAGCTCCCGCCCCACAGCCCAGGTCGCCGCCATCAACGCCCTCTCGAAATGGCCTGACCGCAGCCAGTTCGGCACCCTGCTCGACTACGCCACCCAGGCTTCCGACCCCACCCTGCGCGCCGATTCCTTCACCGGCCTCATGAACATCCTCGAAAAGACCGAAGCCACCTCCGAATACAGCGATGAGCGCCTCTGGTCCGACCTCTTTGCCCTCGCCCAGCAGGACAACGAAAAATTCCGCATCATCGACGGCCTCGTCCGCACCAAAGCCCCCTGGGCCTTGGAACTGGTGAAAAAATACGACAACGAGGACGAGCCGGACCGCATCAGCTTCAAAGCCGAGCGCGCCGTCCGCTTCATGGAAAACGCCATGAAAAAAGAGAACGGGGAGAACAAGGAAGGCGTCGAATAAACGACCTTCCTCCCGTGCTTTCCCTCAGCGCTTCTCAGTCCCTCCGCCCGACAAGTCCCGCCCGTGCGTCAGGGTCAAAAATGGCGTGACGTGATCCGCCGACAGAGGACGTGCGCCCTTGAGGAGAGCCGCCGCGTTCTCATCGGGCCAGAGCGTGTGGAGGATTTCAAAATAGGAAAAATACCGCACCCCAAGTTGGTCCTCGGGCGGGCCATCCCAATAGGGAAAACCCGCCGGATGCCGCGTCCAGCCCGCCACCTTCTCGTAAGCCGAACGTAAATTCCGACCCGAAGGCGACTGATAAGCGAAAAGATCAGCCCCATTCACCTTGAGGATTTCCCCCGCGATGGTCTGCGGCATGAGTGCGAAATGCGAATACCAAATCCCCCGCTTTCCCTCGACCCGCCGGACCTCGTGCGGCATGTGCCCGTCGGGCGCGATTTGGTGCTCGATGAAGAACTTCCAGCGTTCCACGCACTTCGCGAAAAGAGCCTCGTCCCGCAGATAGGCCGCAGCCGAAACCGACAAAACGAGTCCCCAGTTCCCCCAGTTATTTTCCCGCCCCATCGTGCTCATCGGCAGGGCCTGCTCACGGAGAAAGCGCGCGAAAACCGCCTCTTCCTCCTCCGGCCAAACTCCCTCATCCCGTAGGAAATCCGCCGCAATAATCATCGCCGGAAAATGGTAACAAAACGACAGCGTCGAATCATCCTCCCGGCTCATCTTCTCCACGCCGCCGCTCCAGGCATTGAGCAAACGGATCGCCGCCCGTGCGAAGTCCTTTTCGCCCGTCAGCCGGTAACAAAGAGCCAGCGCATACGCCGCGTTCGCATCATCCCGCAAGCCCCCCTTGGCCTTCCGGTGACCTTCGGCATCCCGGTAATAGCCCGGCACATACCAGTCCCTCGGCACCTGCGGCACCCGATCCAGGTTTCGCCGGGCCTCAGCCAGACAGGCGCCAAAGGCGGACCAAGTTGGTTCCTCTTTACTCGCGAGCAACTCCCGCAAGGCCGCGATCCGCTCGTCCGAGAGAAAGACGGCGGAGAAACCTGGTGCCTCAGTCGACTCCGCGCCGGACAAGGGAAAGATCCAAACCCACGCCAGCAAGCCCAGCATCATTCTCCCCACACAGTTCCTGATCATCGGTCGTTTCATCATAAAGCAGGCGAGAAACTCACAGCGAGAATCCCATCCTAAGGCTCTATCCCTAAACGCCCGGGGTCTTGCTGGCAAGAGCGATCCCCTTCCTGCTTGCGTGACTCATACCAATGAGTGAAACTATCTGGTATAATGGCTGAGTCGGTTTTCGAGGAAAATCAAGGCGTGAGGCGCGCGTGGTGATTGCACCACAAACAACGAACAACGCCGATTTTACCGAAAAACGACCAGCTACTTCAGGCAACGCGCAGCCTGACATCCACAACATTTTAGACAAATCCATTATACCAGAGAGTTTTGCGAGTTGGTATCAAGTCGCCAAAACCCCCATTTTCCACTTCGGGAAAGGGTCGGGAAAAAGCTTGTGCCACTTCCGCTCGTTCGTCGCCAACTCCTCTTCGCTCAAGAGGCACTCATCCAACATCGCTGTGAGGGCCTCGGAATCGAGATTCTGGCCGATGAGGACGATTTCCTGCCGGCAATCTCCATTCTCCCCCTGCCAAACGCGCTCGATGTGCGTCCGGTCTTCCGGCCAATGTTTTTCCGGAACGGCCGCCCAGAAATAGCCCGCGCACTGGTGCCGCGCCACCGCTCCCGCTTGCGACCAAGAGAAAATCTCCCTTAGTCGCCGACTCTGAAAATAATCGCGTCCGAGGCATAGCTGACACGCGCGCCCGCCGCCTCCGCAACTCTCTCAACTAAGTGATCCAAGCGAACTTCCCGCATGTAGAGGCTCACAGGCCTCGCTTTGGCTTCATGATCAAAGATGATAAAATTCAGACGATCCGACGGCATCGCATTTGCTGACTCCACACTGGAACGCGACATCGCTCTTAAAAAATCGACCACATCAGACAATGGGGCGGCATCAAAATCAACAATGGGGACTACGATACCTTCGGCGCGGAGTTGGGCAGCAGGAGGTTTTAGTTCACTCTCGAAAACATCGGAACAAGGCTTTGAGCTAGACCAGAAACGACAAGCCAGAGAGGCGAGCGAGGCTCCCAACAACAGGGAAATCATCACCATGAGGAGATCCTTTATAGGAATCCCAATGATTCTTTTCATCGTTTCTGACAATACCACCAAAAACTAGCCCTCACAAGACCTCCCGACCACCATCCGCTCAAGCAGCGGCGAGGACGGCGGCGAGGGCGCGTTTGATCTCCTGGGCGCTCCGTGGGTCGATGACTTGGTCGAGGACGATGCCCAGGGTCACCATGCCGTAGCGCGTGTTGACGGGGAGAACTTCCAGGTAGGCGCGCGGGCCGATCTGGATGCGGAGGGGTTCGCTGGCGTCCTCCCAGGCGTCCCGCTGGGCGGCGGCGTGCGCGAGGGAGTGGGCGACACGGAGAAGTTTTTCGTTTTTGACGTGATCCACGAGCGTCTCCCCCCGGTAATCACACAAAAAATAACCGGAGGCGGAGACGAGATTGCCGAGCCATTTACCAAAGGCCGCCACTTTTTCGGGCAGGGGCATGTCGGGATCCGAGAAAAAGAGGGGCACGGGCTGGAGGGCCGGAGGGCTTTCCGCAGGCTTCTCAGCCGGGCTCTGCACGACCTGGAAGGGCGAGCGCGGGAGTTCGCTGCGGAGGGGGCTCAGGGGCTGGAATGGCGTGGGTGGTGCCTCTCCCACCGACGGCACTCGCGGGCGGGTCGCCTGTTTTTCGCGCGGGGGTACGTTGCGGGGTTTGAGCACGCCGGCTTGGCTTGCGAGCTCGTGTAGTTCACGTAATTTCCGCCCCGCTTCGTCCCGCCGATCCTGCTCATCGGGACTGAGCGGCGCGGGCGGAGCCACTTCGGCAAAGCCTTCGAACTGCTGCCCATACGGCACGTCCAAACTCTCGGGGCTACGCAGCTGCGGGGGATCGAGCAAGCTTTCCGCCAACCGACGCAGTTCATCAGCGTCCAGCCAGGGCCTGATCGAGTCACTCACCGGCGCCTCCTTTCACCTCTCCGGGGTCCAAGTGAAACTTTCCTTCGATTTCCGAGCGCAGGCGATCAAAAACGGCCTGCGCTCCCGCCCCGTCCTCCATCACCCCGACGGGAAGTCCTTTGGCGCTGGCCCGCAAAAAGATGTCGTCACGGGGAATCACGGTGCCGAGAACAAGCTCTGGCGGAAGAATCGAGCGCAGAGAGTCGGCCGCTTCCCGACTTTCCGCCAGACCAGCCTGCACCATCGTCAGCAAGACGCCGAGCACTTTGATCTGGGGATTGACGACCCGCATGCGTGCGAGCGTCTCGAGCATTTTGGGAACGGAGCGGATGCCGAGAGGTTCCGCCTGTTGGGGAACGACCACGCCCGAGGCCGCGGCGAGGAGGTCGGTGGTGAGCCCGAAAAGGCCCGCCGAGCTGTCCAGAATGCACACCTCGTAGCCGAGTTCTTCGATCCGGCGCAGGAGCGTCCGCACGCGATGGGATCCCGCCGCCTCCGCCGGCAGATGCCGTTCATACTGACTGGCTTGGCCCGCCGCCATGAGCGAAAGAGTCTCCATACGGGTCGGCACGATGACCTGCGCTGGATCGGTTCCGCTGTCGAACATGACATCGTAAAATCCTTGGAGAAAGCGGGACTGGCGCGTCAGAGACAAACCGACAGAGCCCTGCGGATCGGCATCAACCAAGAGGGTCTTCCGACCGCTGCGGGCGAAAGAGTGAGCGAGGTTGATGGCAACGGTGGTCTTTCCGACGCCACCTTTTTGGCTGGAGATCGCAATAGTAAGCACGGCTTCAGGGGTGCCCGATGCTAACGAGCCTCCTTCTTTAAGAAAGGATTTTTTTAGGGAGTCGCCTCGTCCCGTGCTTGCCAAAGCTATATTCTTGCGAGTACTCTGCGCCATGCGCCTGCCACCGCTGTTTCCCATCTTGTCCGGACTTGTCCTTTTCTCCGCGTGCCAACCCAAGGAAAAGGAGATTTCCGCACGCGAGGAGCGTGAGCAGGCGGTGCAGGAGGTCACGCAAGCCCTGTCACAACAAACAAACGAGCTGAGCCCGAACACCTCCGCCGGACTACAGCGCTATGCAGACCATTCCTTCCCTTTCCAAGCCTGGCACCCCGATCTACTGACAAAAGCGCAAGAAATCGAATGCCCGATCCTCGCCATCATCACCTCGGGAGTCTCCCCCTCCGCCCACTCGCTGTTGGAAGAGATCATCGACGATCCGGAAATCGCGCCGAAGCTCAGCGAGCATTACCTCTGCACGCTTGTCAGCGCCGAAGAACACCCGGAAACAGCGCTCCTCGCTTTCTACCTCAGTAATGAAATCGACCGGCCCATCAGCTTTCCTTTTTTTGCCTGGCTGACACCCGACGGAAAACCCATCGCCTGGCTGCCCATCGCGCCGCACAAAGACCGGAAGAACATCAAAGCGATGATCCGCAACTCCACGGCCATGGTCGATGACATTTGGAACAATTCCCGCGAATACGCCAAAAACAACAGCTCGATCAACAACCGCTCCCGCAACGAGCGCCTGACCGCCTTCTGGGAAAAGCGCCCCGAGCAAGGGCCTGACCGACTCCTCTCCTTCCAGCGCGCGGGCCGCGAGTTCATCTCGCTCTACAACCCCATTGAGCAAAATTTCGACGGTGCCGGCGGCCTCCTCCCCTCCCGCTATCTCTCATTCACCGCCCTCATCGCGGGACACCCCGCCAGCAGCCCGGCCACCCGCGAGCGCGCCACCAAAGCCCTCGAAGACAGCCTGCACGACATCATCCACAGCCCCATGCACGACCTCGTCAACGGCGGCTACTTCCTGCTGCGCCGGGGAAAAAACTGGTCCATTCCCGTCTTCGTCAAAACCCTCGCCTCCCAGAGCGAATTCGCGCTATCCCTTTACCAGGCCGCCGCCACCCTGAACGATCCCGAGCTCATGAAACAGGCCGATCAGTTGCTTGCCGACATCGAAAAGCAGTTTCTCGGCGAGCCCCGCCGCTCCATCATCAACCCGGGTCCCGAAGCCGACCACTCCGGGCTCTACCTCTGGTCCATCGACGACCTCGCCGCCCTCCTCTCCCCCGATGAAATGACCTTGGCCACCGAGCTCTTCGAGCTCCGCAAACTCGGCAATATCCGCCTCGATTCCGATAGCTCGCGCGAATTTTTCCGTCTCAATTCTCTCCCTTACGTGGATCCCGACACCCATCCGCTCCTCGCCGAAGCTGACAAAAAGGCCCTCTACAAAAGCATCCTGAGCAAACTGCGGGAGAATTACGAAAGCGAGCTCGCGCAAATCTTCCACGAGACCAGCATCCCCGCCGCCGACTTCGCCAGCCTGATCCGCCTCTACAGCAGCGCCGCCCGCATGAGTGGTCGCCCCGAACTGCGCGAACGCGCCCTCGAACTCGCCACCGAGTTTCGCGCCCAACACTTCTCTGCGGAAGGCACCTTTTTCCGCTTCCAAGCCGCCAGAGGAATCCACGCCCGGGGCATCGACTACGCCCGCACCCTCCTCGCCTATCTCGACCTCTATCGCCTGACTCTCGACCCCCAGTGGATTTCCCGCGCTGACGAACTCGCCCGTCTCGCCATCGATCAGCTGGACGACGGCGAAGGGCGCCTGCTCGAACTCCGCCCTGAAGATCTCGTCATCCCCGCTCCCCTCTCCGATCACCACATGATCTTCACCGACTCCTCCTACGCTCTCTTTGAAAACGCCTTCACCCAGCTCGGCGCCCTCACTGGCGACAGCCGCTATCTTGAAAAACGCCAGGAAATCTGGGCCGCCCTCTCTCGCGACCTCCTCCAGGGGATTATCACCAAAACCGACACCCTGCAAAACACCAGTTTCGGGGACGAACCGCTGCTTTTCCTCCTCAACGGCCCGGAC
>JBNNED010000365.1:0-6747 GCA_050285825.1 Verrucomicrobiales bacterium
TATCGACTCCGAAGGAAGCGCTGAGGTTTTTGCCGGCGAGGAGGCGCTGGAGGTCATCGGCGCTGTGTTTGCCAAGGCCACCGGCTTCAAAAATGGCCGAGGCGAATTGGTCGAGACCCGGAGAATCCTTGGGCATGGTGAGCTGGCCGGAGCCGATACGGGCGAAGAGACGGATGGTGTTTTTTTCAAAATCGGTCGCTTTCAAGTTCACGCGGACCTGGTTCGAGAGGGTGAGCTGGCGCGCGCCCAGATCGGCGATTTTTTCATCCGCCGTGATCGTGCCGGGCTGGCCGAAGTCGGTGTAGGCGAAGCTGCCGGCCGTGGCTTCGACGGGAGCCTCGACGGGAGTCTCGCGGCTGCTCTCGAAGAGGCTGCGGAGCTTTTGCCGTTCCTCGTCGCCCGCTTTTTTGGTCGTCAGCACGAGGGAAAGATCCGGGGTGTCCCAGAAGGTTTTGAAGGCCTGGTGGCAAGCTTCCGGCGTGATCGTTTCCAGCCCCTGGCGGGTGAGTTCGAGATTCGTTTCGGGAGTGGTGAAGACGCGGGCGTCGCCGATGGCGGAGATGAGTTGGCTGGCGATGGTTTGGGACTCGCGGGAGGGAGCGGTTTTGACCGCTTGTTCGGCGTGGTTCAGGAGATTGGCGCGGGCTTCGGCGAGTTCGGCTTTGGTGAAACCGTGGGTGAGAGCGCGGCGCAGTTCTTGTTCGAGAAGGGAGAGAGCGGCTTGCCATTGGCCTTCGGCGGGAGTGAGGGAGAGGTAACCGGTTTCGATCTGGTTGAAGAGAATGAAGCGGCCGGCCGAGCCGTCGATGAAGGGGGTGTTTTCTTTTTTGGCGAGGATTTCCAGGCGGCGCGAGAGGATGCTGTGGGCGAGGGCGAGGGGGAGCTTGGCCTGGCGATTGGCGGCGGTGTCCGCTTCTTGCTCGTAATCGCGCAAGGTGTAGAGGGTGAGGTCGTCGGAAGAAATTTCCGGATCGGTGAAGATTTCCGTGCGCAGGCCGTGGCCGGCAGGGGCGCGGTCGGCGGGCGGGTTGGCTCCGGGCTTTTCCGGGTTGGCGAGGGAGATGAAGGTCTCGCGCACGCGCTTTTCCATTTCGTGAGCGTCAAAATCACCGACGAGGACGAGGGTCATGCGCTCGGGAGTGTAGTAATGTTCGTAGAAGTCGAGGAAACGCTGGCGCGGGGCTTTTTTGATGACTTCTTCGGTGCCGATGGGGAGGCGGTTGAAGATGCGGGAGCCGGGGAGGAGGTAACCGTATTGCTTGACCATCATGCGGTAGTCGACGGAGTCACGGGAGGTTTTTTCGGAGAGGATGACGCCGCGTTCTTTTTCAATCTCATCCGCAGCGAGGAGGGCTCCATCGGCGAAATCCCGCATGACGGTGAAGGTGAGATCGAGAGTGTCGTCCTTGAGGTTGGGAAGATCGAGCATGTAAACGGTCTCGTCAAAGGAAGTATAGGCATTGGCGTGGGCCCCGAAGGCGATGCCGAGACGCTGCATGCGGGGGATGAGCTCGTCGGGCGAAAAATTCTTCGATCCGTTGAAGACCATGTGCTCCAGGAAGTGGGCGAGGCCGCGCTGGTCGTCTTCTTCATGCAGGGAACCGGCGGCGATGTGGAGGCGGATGGAGAAGCGGGCGGGTGGCTCGCTGTTCGGGTAGATGATGTAGCGGAAGCCGTTGTCCATGTGGCCGAAGAGAGCCTTGGGGTCGGGTTTCAGGTCCGAGCCAGCACCGGCGACGGGGGTGTCTGCGGTGGCGGGAAGGAAGGAGGCGAGGGTGAGGGCGGCCAGAGCGGAAAGAAGCTTTTTCATGCGGTCAGATTGATTGAAGGGCTTTTGTCGTGAGAAAGCAAAGCGGGAATGGGATTTTGTCTCGATTTTTTGCCAGGTGGGATGCTTCGTCGCCTCAAAATTCGCAGTGGCCGGGGGTGCGGGGGAAGGGGATGACGTCGCGGATGTTGGCCATGCCGGTGAAGTACATGAGGAGGCGCTCGAAGCCGGCCCCGAAGCCCGCGTGCGGCACCGTGCCGTATTTGCGGAGGTCGAGATACCAGCCGTAGTCGGCGAGCGAGAGTCCTTCGTGGGCGATTTTGGCCTGGAGGAGATCATGGCGTTCTTCGCGTTGGGAACCGCCGATGATCTCGCCCACGCCGGGGACGAGGACGTCCATGGCAGCCACGGTTTTGCCGTCTTCGTTTTCGCGCATGTAGAAGGGTTTGATCGTTTTCGGGTAGTTGTAAACGATGACCGGGCCGCCGACGAGTTCCTCGCAGAGGTGGCGTTCGTGTTCGGATTGGAGGTTGAGGCCCCAGGCGAGGGGGTGCTCGAATTTCTGACCGGAGGCGAGGAGTTTTTCGACCGCTTCGGTGTAGCTAAGGCGGGTGAAGGGTTTTTCCGCGAGAGTTTCGAGTCGGGTGCGGAGGGTTTTATCAACAAATTTCTCGAAGATCTCGAGGTCGCCTTCGTTGTTTTCCAACACGTCGCGGACGAGGAAGTGGAGGAAGTCCTCGGCGAGGTCCATGTCGCCTTCGAGATTGCAGAAGGCCATTTCGGGTTCGATCATCCAGAATTCGGCGGCGTGGCGGGTGGTGTTGGAGTTTTCGGCGCGGAAGGTGGGCCCAAAGGTGTAGATGTTGGAGAGGGCGCAGGCGAAGGTCTCGCCTTCGAGCTGACCGGAGACGGTGAGGTAGGATTTTTTGCCGAAAAAATCTTTTTCGTAGAGCTTGCCCTGCGAGCCCTCGGCCGCTGGACTGCTGGTTTGGTGTGGTGGGTTTTCGGGATCGAGAGTGGTGACGCGGAACATTTCGCCCGCGCCTTCGCAGTCAGAGGCGGTGATGATGGGGGTGTGGACGTAGGTGAAGTCGCGTTCGTTGAAGAAGCGGTGGACGGCGTAGGCGAGGCGCGATCTCATGCGGAAGACGGCGCCGTAGAGGTTCGTGCGGGGGCGGAGGTGGGCGATGGAGCGGAGGAACTCGGGCGAGTGGCCTTTTTTCTGGAGGGGGAAGTCGTCGGGGACGCCGCCGATGAGGGTGATTTCTCGGGCGCGGACTTCCCAACTCTGCCCCTGGCCGGGGCTGGCGATGAGTTCGCCGCGCACGCTGATCGAGGCACCGGTGGCCATTTTGGGGAGTTCGGCGGCTCCGGGGATGTCGTGATCGGCGATGATTTGGATGCCTTTGAGGCAGGTGCCGTCGTTGAGTTCGAGGAAGGAAAAGCCTTTGTTGTCGCGGCGGGTGCGGACCCAGCCGTGGAGTTCGATTTCGGGAAGAGGGGCGCTGGCGGCGCGGGCTTTTTTGACGGAGATTTTCATGTCCGGAGCCTAAGTGATGGCGCGGGGGCTGGCAATGAGAAGCGGGCGGGAATTTTAAAGGCTTTTAGGCTGGACGTGGCGAGCTGGTTTTGTAGTTTTTAAGCGCTATGAAAACGACGACGCATGTTTTAGGGGTGGGGTTTATTAGCTTGGCGCATGTCCAAGGAGTTTCAGTTGTTGTGGATTATACCTATGACACAAATTCTTTCTTTACTGGCAATGCTGCGGCGATGTCGGCAATGGAGAGAGCAGCCGCTAGATGGAGTAATATATTGTCTGGTTCACAACTTAGTGCAGCTGCCATCAACGATACTAATGATGGTCGTATTGGGTTTAGTCACCCAGGTACTGGGAACTCTTTCGAGATCAGTGGTGCGGCTAATTCCGGCTCTGATAGTATTGTAGGTGCGGGAGGTTCTGTGGCAAATGATTATCGTTCCATTACCTTCAATGCCGACGAGTGGATTCTTTTTGCTGGGGGAAGAAGTACAAATATTTCATCTGATGGAATAGGGGGGACTGGAACAGGAACAAATTTTACATCTGTTTTCACAGATCCGACGAGTCACTTGAATAGAGGCTTTAATTCTGGGTCGAATAGCTTGCCAACATGGGGAGGAGCTATCTCCTTTGATTCAAGCACCTCTTGGGACTTTACTGATGATGCCTCAGGGTCAGGTGCGGATTTTTACACCATAGCATTACATGAGATAGGTCACGCATTGGGGCTCGCGGCGAATTGGGATGATATGGAGCAGCATGTTTCAGGAAGTTCGTATTCGGGTGCCTTCGCTTTGGCTGCTGTCAATGCCGATAATGGAACAAGTCTTACTAGTTTGAATTTGGTTTCTAGTAGTAACTATCACTGGGCGGATCAAGCTTATCAGTCGATGATTTTTGCATTCGGCAACCCTTCTTATGACGGGACCGTAGGCGAGGGGAATTTACAGGATCTTATCATGGACCCGATTGCTAATACTTCTGTTTCCATCGATCGCCTTGAGCTGACTAATGCGGATATCGGGCTGGCCCGCGACATTGGATGGCAAGTGATTCCCGAGCCTTCGACGCTCTTGTTGGCCGGATTGGGATTGCTGGGCTTCTCCCGTCGCCGAAAATAAATGACTTGCCAATTGGTGGGGGAGAGTTTAGGGAACCCGCCACGAAGGACGCGATCGGCCAATGAGGGCTGGCGTGATCCCGATTAGCATTATGAGCGAAGATACCATTAACCTCGACGATTTTAAGATCAACGAGAACGACACCGGCAGCGCGGACTTCCAGATCGCGGTGATGACCAAGCGGATTAAGAACCTGACCGGCCACATGGGTGGTCATAAAAAGGATTTCTCCTCCCGCCGTGGGCTTCTCAAGCTGGTGGCACGCCGCCGCAAGTTGCTTGATTACTTGAAGGCGACGGAAGAGGAGCGTTACAAGCAGGTGCTGAAAAAGCTCGGCCTCAAACGCTGATTTCACCCCCGGGCCACGGTTCACGCCGTGGCTCTTTTTCATTTTCAGGAGGCTCGCCGAGTCTTCGTATTTTCTCAAGGTCGGAGTGGTTTTTTAAAATCCCGCCGGCCTTTTTAACAGAAACCTCGCTCGGGAGGGCCCCGGGCATCACAGACAAAAAACAGACATATGAACATCCAAAGTGTAACGAGCCAGGTCGGCTCGAATCCCCTGACCATTGAAACCGGCAAGCTTGCCAAATTAGCCGACGGCGCGGTCACCGTCACCTGCGGCGAGACCGTGATTTTGGTCACCGCCGTCTCCCAAAGCAAAGTGCGCGAGGGCCAGTCCTGGTTCCCACTTTCCGTTGAGTATAAGGAGCGGGCCTCCGCTGCCGGTGTCTTCCCCGGTGGTTATTTCAAGCGCGAAGGTCGCCCGACCGAGAAGGAAATTCTCACCTGCCGGATGACGGACCGCCCGCTGCGTCCGCTGTTCCCGAAAGGTTATCTTTACGACACCCAGATCGTCGCGCTCCTCCTGAGTGCTGATGGCGAGAATGACGCTGACGTCCTCGCGATGAATGGCGCGTCCGCCGCTCTGGCCATTTCCGACATTCCCTTCGCGGGGCCGATCGGGGCTGTGCGCGTGGGTCGGATCGACGGCCAGTTCGTCATCAACCCGACCTTTGAAGAGCGTGAAGACAGCGATCTCGACCTCATTTACGTGGGGAACAAGACCGACGTCATCATGATCGAAGGCGCGGCGGATGAAATTCCCGAAGAGGAGTTCAAAAAGGCGCTGCGTTTCGCCCAGGAAGCCGTGTCCCAACTGGTGGCAGCTCAGGAAGAGCTCGTTGCCAAGGCGGGTAAAGAGAAGCGCGAATACGAAGTGACCGTGGCCAAGGAAGACCTGCTCGAAGTGGGTTACGCCGTGGCCGGTGACCGTATCGAAGACGCCATTTACGCGCCGTCGAAAGTCGAGCGTGGCAAGAAAGTGGGCGCTCTGCGCGACGAAGTGGAAGCCGCGATCAAAGAAAAATATCCCGAGACCACGGACTTCGAGATCGAGCAGGTTTTTGAATACATTCAGAAGAAAGCCTTCCGCATCAGCATCATGGAAAAAGGTGTGCGCGCCGATGGTCGCCAGCTCCGCGAGCTGCGTCCGCTCTTTGGTGAGATTGGTTCTTTGCCACGGGTTCACGGTTCCGCGATTTTCGCGCGCGGTGAGACCCAGGCGATGGGCATCTGCACCCTCGCACCGGCGGACGAGCGTCAGTATTTTGACAACTACGCCGGTGGCGAAGACAGCAAGCGCTTCATCTTGCACTACAACTTCCCGCCCTTCTCCGTGGGAGAAACCGGTCGCTTCGGGGGCCTCAACCGCCGCGAAATCGGTCACGGCGCTCTCGCCGAGCGTTCCATCGCTCCCGTCATTCCAGACGAAGACGAGTTCCCATACGCCATGCGCGTGAGCTCCGAGGTCATGGAATCGAATGGTTCCACCTCGATGGCCACCGTCTGCGCGGGCACGATGTCCTTGCTGCACGCCGGGGTGCCTCTGAAACGCCCGGTGGCCGGTATTTCCTGCGGTCTGGTGACCGAGGAAGACGCCGAAGGAAACCGCGTCCGCCACGAAGTCCTGCTCGACATCATCGGCAGCGAGGACTTCTACGGTGACATGGACTTCAAACTCTGCGGCACCAGCGAGGGCGTCACGGGCTACCAGCTCGACCTCAAGCTGCCCGGCATCCCGCTCGACATCCTGGAAGAAGGGATCGACCTGGCCATCCAGGGTCGCGGTCAGGTGCTCGACAAGATGAACTCCATCATCTCCAGCAAGGGTGAGCTCAGCGAGCATGCTCCGCGCATCGTCTCCGTCAAAATCGACCAGGACCGTATCGGTGAACTCATCGGGCCGGGTGGTAAGAACATCAAGGCCATCCAGGCCGAGTCCGGCGCCGAGATCAACATCGAGGACGACGGCACGGTTC
>JBNNED010000366.1:0-7932 GCA_050285825.1 Verrucomicrobiales bacterium
CTCTACCACATCGCCTCCCTACGAATCTCACCGGAAGCCTGCATTTTATCGACAATCAACCCACATTCGTCATACAAAAACCCTTCCCTTCTCAACAGATAACTGGCAGCTCCCCTCTCATTCTTCGCCCTTCCCAAAAGCCCGCTTTCCCTTTTCACTCAAACCATGCTCCCGACCGACCGACCCGCCCTCGTCCTCGCCCCCATGCAGGACATCACCGACCTCCCCTTCATGCGGGTCATGGAGCACTTCGGCGGCCCCGATCTCTACGTCACCGAATACTTCCGCGTCCATCGCGATTCCCGCCTCGATCCCTACATCCTCAGCTCCATCACCGAGAATCCTTCCGATAAACCCATTCTCGCCCAACTCATCGGCCAAGACCTCGCCGCTCTCCAACGCAACGCCCGCGAACTCCAAAACCACCCCATCGCCGGCATCGACCTCAACCTCGGTTGCCCCGCCCCCGTCGTTTGCAAAAAAGACGCCGGCGGTGGCCTCCTGCGCCTTCCCGAAAAAACCGAACGCATCCTCGGCACCCTCCGCGAAGCCTGCGACCAAGTCCCCTTCACCGTCAAAACCCGCCTTGGCTTCCATCATCATGACGAAATCAACGCCCTCCTCGGGATCTTCCGGAAATTCGACCTCGACCTCCTCACCATCCACGGTCGCACCGTCCAGGAACGCTACCAAACCCCCATTCACCCCGAAAAAATCCGCCTCGCCGTCGAGACCATGCCCTGCCCCGTCATCGCCAACGGCAACGTCGTCAACATCCCCACCGGTCAGGCCCTCCTCGCTCAAAGCGGAGCCGCCGGCCTCATGGTCGGCCGCGGGGCCATCCGCCATCCCTGGATTTTCAGCCAACTCCGTGCCGCCCTCTCCGGCCAAAAAATCCCCGCCCCCACCTCCCGGGACCTCCTCCACTACATCGAACTCCTCTACGAAGAAACCGCCCGCGAACGCCAGGACTTCGTCGCCGAAAAACACGTCCAGAAGATGAAAAAATACCTCATCTTCATCGCCCAGGGCCACCCCCAGGCCTTCGAGCACGAAGTCCGCCGCGCCCAAAGCCCCGCCGACTTCTTCGCCATTTGCCGCCGCCACCTCGACCACGCCACCCCGCTCCCCGCCTTCCCCCCGGAAAACTCCCGCCTCTTCTGCGGCTTCCAGGAACTCCTCACCTCAGCCGACTCATCGCCGACGACGTAAAGACAGGCCGCAAGCAGCTAACAGCAGACCTGTAAGCCCTGGTTCAGGCACAGGCACACTCTCAAAGCCAATCCCATCAATCGCAATCCGTTGGTTTGTGTCAGCCAAAGCCTGGGAAAGTGTGAACGTCACCTCTCCACTACCATCGGTCATGAAATTCGCCACCTCATGGTAGTAGCGGACGTCTCCGGATGGCGCGACTGCCACGCCCACTCCTCCATTACTGTTGTCGACCGCCACCCCTTCGTGATCGACGATCGACCCCGCTCCCCCTGGGAAGGAATAGGCAATGTTCCAGTCTTCCGCCCCTCCCTCTTTACCAATGTAATATATCCGAACCGAGCCATATGTCGCATCCGACTCCAAACCCGACAAGGTCAAGGTCATCACTGCCGGTGTGTAAGGAGCCGCCGTTCCTACCCGGTTTCCCTGTAGAATGTTCGCCCCGAACGATTTTACGGATGGACCGGTGGCTGTGCCCGTCCTCTCGGTCCAACTGCCTTGAATGAGTTCAGTCGTTACCGTCACCGCACCGACGGTCGAAGTTCCAACCGTATCTCCTCCTCCGATATTAGGGGGAGCCGGAGCATCATAATAAACCAGCGCGCCCATCAATGCGCTCGGGGACATCAGGCTCAACCCAAAGAACTTCATCACAGTTTTCTCCCTTATCATAGCGTTGACCCTATGAAACGCAGAAGAACGGCTCAAGAAAAATCTTGCCAAAGTAGTTAATTTTTCTTAACTACCAAAATGCCGTGAAACAACGGGGCCTCTACCCTCTCAACTCCCAGCTCTCCGCTGTGGTGTGCGCCCTCCTCGAATCTTCCGAAAAGCAAGGAGCGGCCCAAGCTTCCACCAAAAATCACAGCGCGCAGCCCTCCCCCGCTCCCCAGCCCCTCCCGTCCACCCGCTGGACCAGCCTCCGCCCGAGCGAGCGCCCGAATCTGCGCCGCCCCTGAAGTTCAAGATTGCCCTCCGCCCCGTTTTCGCCTAGTTCAGTGGACGCTATGTCACGTCTCTTCCCCGTCCTCGCCCTCTCCACCCTCTGCCAACTTCTCCCCGCAGCCGACTGGCCCCACTTCCAAGGCCCCACCCGCAATGGCACCTCCACGGAAACCGGCCTGCTCAAATCCTTCCCCGCCAAGGGCCCGGAAACCCTCTGGGAAACCCCACTCCAGGAAGGCTTTGGCGGCGCTGCTGTCGTCGGAGACGAAGTCTTCATTGCCGATCGCGCCCAGCGGGAAAAAGACATGCTCCTCTGCCTCGATCTCGCCACCGGCAAGGAAAAATGGCGCTTCGAGCACCCCAGCGAAGGCGAGCCCCCCTACCCCGGCTCCCGCAACGTCCCCACCGTCGAAGCAGACGCCGCCTACTTCATCGGCTCCTTTGGCGACGTCTTCCGCCTGAACCGCGAAAGCCAGAAACCCGATTGGCACGTCAAGCTCTCCGAGCGCTACCCCGATGCCGAAGCGCCCAAATGGGGCTACGCCCAGTGCCCCCTCGTCGTGGGCGACCTCCTCATCGTGACCCCTTTCGGCACCGAAACCGGCATCGCCGCCTGGGATAAAAAAACCGGCAAAGAAGTCTGGAAAAGCGGCCCCATCGGCTCGACCCACTCCTCCCCGACCCTGCTCAACATCCTCGGCGAAGAACAACTCGTCATCATCACCGCCGAAGGCACCTACGGCTTCAACCCCGCCGATGGCACCCGCCTCTGGCACACCGATCTCTACCAAGTCCGCATCCCCATCCCCTTCCCCACCCTCGTCGGAAACGACCGCCTCTTCCTCACCGGGGGCTACGATGCCGGATCGAAATTTCTCAAAATCACCAAAAAAGGCTCGAATTACCAATTTGAAACCCTCTGGGAACTCGCAAAAGGCTCCCAAATTCATCCCCCCCAGATCATCGGCGAGCACCTCTACATGCTGGCCAACGAAAACTCCAATCACAACGCCAAAGCCCGTCGCAAAAAAGGCGGCCTGACCTGCATCGAACTCGCCTCCGGTAAAGAACTCTGGTCCACCGGCGACGAGCCCTTCATGGGCCGGGGCGGCCTTCTCCATGCCGACGGCGCGCTCTACATTCAAGACGGCGAAAGCGGCGTGCTGCGCGCCTTTAAAGTCAGCCCCGAAGGCCCCGAAAAACTTGCTGAAGCCAACGTCTTCCAAACCGACGAATCCCGCCGCCGCGACCTCAAATACTGGAGTCCCCTCGCCCTCTCCCAGGGCCACCTCCTCCTCCGCGGCCAAGACCGCCTCCTCTGTCTGAAGCTCAAGCCCTAACGACCTACCTACGACCTATGAAAAAATACAACACATTAGCCGCTCTCGCCACTCTGGTGACTCTTGCCTCGTCATCAGGCGCAACCACTCTCTCATACCTTGATATCGCCCGCGCCAACATCGGTAGCAGCAACAACCTAACCACCTCTGGTTCCACATCTACCCTCGCCGCCGGCGACTCCGGAACAACCAGCGACATCTACCGCACCCTCATCAATTTTGATCTCAGCGCCTACGCCACAGAAATTGCCAGCGCCACCCAAATCACCTTCTCCGTCCGTGCCTCTCAAACCCTTGGAGTCGGAGCCGACATCTACCTCACCGCGCTTGACACTGATCAAGCTAGCGCCAGTTTCGCCCAAGGCACGGCGAGTGGCACCACCCTTGCCGGCTTTTACGCAAGCCCTAGCGCAGGCGACACGCTCACCTTCGACGTCACCGCTCTGGTAAAAGCCGACGCTCTCGCGGGCGACTACAGCTCCTTCCGCATCGAAAGCCAGCATAGTGCAAACGACGGCAACAGCAATGCCGACATGGTTCGTTTTGGCGTCATTCCTAACACTGACGACGCCACTTACCCCGTCACCCTCACCATCATTCCCGAGCCCGGTACGTCTCTCCTTGGTCTCCTCGGCCTCGGCACCGCCCTCGTCCGCCGGAAACGAGCTTAATTCTTCCACCATGCGCTTCTTTCTCTTCTCGGCACTCTGTGCCCTCGCTTCCTCGTGTTTCCTGTCAGCCGACTCCTTCCCAGAAATCCACAACTCCGAAGCGGGTGAGCCCATTCCTCCCGCCGAGGCTCTCAAAAAGCTCCGTCTCCCCGAGGGCTTCCACGCCACCCTCTTCGCCGCCGAACCGGACATCCAAAACCCCATCGCGGCCTCCTGGGATCACCGGGGCCGACTCTGGGTGGCGGAAAATTACACCTACGCCGAGAGTTCCAAACGCTTCGATCTCTCCATGAACGACCGCGTCGTCATCCTGGAAGATCAGGATCACGACGGCCACGCCGAGACCCGCAAGGTCTTCCTCGATCAGGTCCAGATGCTCACTGGGCTGACCAAAACCCCGCAAGGGCTTTACCTGATGTGTCCCCCACAGCTGCTCTTCATCCCCGACCGCAACCAGGATGACCTGCCCGACGGCCCACCCGAAGTCCTCCTCGACGGCTTCGAGGTCGCCCAAAGCAATTACCACAACCTCGCCAACGGCCTCCGCTTCGGCCCCGACGGCTGGCTCTACGGTCGCTGCGGCCACTCCTGCCCCGCCCAAATCGGTCGCCCCGGCACCCCCGCCGCCGAGCGCCTGCCCATGATCGGCGGCATCTGGCGCTACCACCCCGGGACCCAACGCGCCGAAGTCCTCTGCCACGGCACGGTCAACCCCTGGGGCCACGATTGGGACGAAAACGGCCAACTCTTCTTCTCCAACACCGTCATCGGCCACCTCTGGCATGCCATTCCCGGCGCCCACTTCAAGGAATCCTCCGGCGGCCCCCGCCACCCCCACCTCTATGAGCGACTCGACATGATCGCCGATCACTACCACTACGACCGCAACGGCACCTGGCAGGAATCCCGAGCCGGTGCGGCGGACGACTTCGGCGGCGGTCACTCCCACATCGGCGGCCTCATCTACCAAGGCGATAACTGGCCCGCCAAATACCGCGGCCACTACCTCACCCTCAACCAGCACGGTCGCCGGATCAATGTCGAAAAACTGCAACGCCAGCGCACCGGATACCTCGCCACTCACGAACCCGACCTCATCTTCTCGGACGATCCCTGGTTCGTCGGGCTCGACCTCCTCACCGGCCCCGACGGTTCCGTCCTCCTCCTCGACTGGTCCGACACTGGCGAGTGCCACGACCACAGCGGCGTCCACCGCCAATCCGGTCGCATCTACAAAATCTCCTACGGAAAACCCGAGAAACCCGGCCTTCCCTCTCTCGCCGACCCCGCCGCCTTCCAAAAACTCATCACCCACCCGAACTCCTGGCACTACGACCAAGTCCGTCATCTCCTCCGTGGTCGGGAACTCAGCGCTAGCCAACTCGGCAGCCTCCACCCCCTCGCCTTTTCCCAAAATACCCCCACCCCTCACCGCCTCCGTGCCCTGAATCTCCTCCACGCCCACGGCCAACTCCCCCAAACGGAAACCCTCACTCTACTCGCGGAAGAAAACGAACACCTCCGCAGCTTCGCCCTCCGCTCCCTCCTCGACTACTCCCCGCTCGATACCATCCACGGTCGCATCCTCGCCACCCAAGCATTGCCAGACGAGACCTTCGCCAAGCTCCGCGAACTCGCCGCCAGCGATCCCTCCGGCCTCGTCCACCTCACCCTCGCCAGCTCCCTCCAGCGCCTCGCCCCCGCCCAGCGACTCCCCCTTGCCGAGGTCCTCCTCACCCGCTCCCCGCACGCCACCGATCCCACCCTCCTCCACCTCGTCTGGCTCGGCCTCATCAACGCCCACCACGAGTCCCCGCGCGCGCTCTTCCCGCTCCTTGCCCAAGCCCCCGGCACCTCCCTCACCCGCTGGGCCGCCCGCTTCTGCGCCTCCGCCTACCCTGCTCAAAAACAAGCCCTCAACGAGCTCCTCGCCACTTCGTTCGGAGAGTCACAACGCCGGGAAATCCTCCACGGCCTCGCCCAAGCCTTCACCGGTCGCAGCGAACTCGCCGCCCCCGAAAACTGGCCCACCTTCGCCCAAGCCTTCCAAAAGCGCCCGCCGTCCCGCGAATTTCTCCAGCTCGAACTCCTCTTCGGCAGCCCTGCAACCCTCGACCGACTCCAGAAAACGGCCCGCGATCCCGCCGCGCCCCTCGCCGAACGCCAAAACGCGCTCCGTCTCCTCATCGACACCAAAGCCCCCCGCATCGCCCCCCTGTGCGAAAAACTTCTCGCCACCCCGGAACTCAACGCCCTCGCCCTGCGTGGACTCGCCCTGCGCAGCGACCCCGGCACGGCGGCCACCATCATTTCTCACTTCAAATTCTTCCGCCCGGAAGACCACGCCCAAGTCACCGAAATCCTCGCCAGCCGACCCGCCTGGGCGCACCAGCTCCTCGACGCCATCGCCCAGGGCCACATCCCCCCGCGCGCCCTCCCCGTGCACACCGCCCGGCGCATCGCAGAGCTCAAAGACGAGAAACTCAGCGCCAAACTCACCCGACACTGGGGCCAGCTCAACAGCTCCAACGCCCAGCGCGAACAACAAATCAAAAAACTGCGCCAAAAACTCACTCCTGACACCCTCGCCCAGGCCGATCTCTCCGCCGGTCGCGCCCTCTACCAGCAAAGCTGCGCCGCCTGCCACCGCTTCTTCGGTGCCGGAGGCGAACTCGGACCCGACCTCACCGGCTCCGGTCGCCAGAACCTCGACTATCTCCTCCACAACATCATCGACCCCAACGCCGCCGTCGGCAAGGACTACCAACTCGTCACCTTCACCCTCAAAGACGGTCGCCACCTCGCCGGCTCCATCGCCAAAGAAAGCCCGGACTCCCTCACCCTCCGACTCCCCGGCCAGGAAATCGTCCTCGCCAAAAGCGACATCACCAGCCAACAAAGCCTCCCCAACTCCCTCATGCCCGAAGGCCTCCTCGACCCGCTCACGGAACAGGAAATCCGCGACCTCATCGCCTACCTCATGAGCCGCAGCCAAGTCCCCCTGCCGGCAAAATAAGACCTAAAAAAAGCCCGTCCGTAGGTCACGGACAGGCTTTTGAGAAAAATTCCAGCGAGGGAGTCGCTTAGACGACCGTGGTGTCGCCGGGGATGGCGCAGGGGTAGAGGCCGTCTTCGCCTTTTTTCGGGCCGGGATCGGCGTCCCAGGCGAATTTATCCGGCATGAGGCTGATTTCGGAGTTCAGGGCCTCGTCCCAGCTCAGCTCTTTGCCGCTGTAGGTGGCCATGCGACCCAGGATCGCGGTCATCGTGCTTTCCGCCGTGTAGTAAGTGTTGTTGATCGGCTTGTCCTCGCGAATGTGCTGGTAAAGAACGTCGTGCTCGGTCTGATACGGGTCGTTGTTCTGACCTTTGAAGCGCCAGATCGTCTTACCGTCTTTGTCGAGAATACGACCGGGCATGACGGTGCCGTTCTGGCCTTTGAGGATCTCGGTGACGCGGCTCATCGTGCCCTGTTGGTGACGGCACTGGGAGTTCATCACGGAGCCGTCTTCGTAAACGAATTCGACGTAGTGGTGGTCGTAAATCTCACCGAATTCCGGTCCTACGCGCACCTGGCGTCCGCCCATGCCCTGGGCTTTCACGGGGTGGATGCCGCCCTTGAACCAGTTCATGACGTCGATGTTGTGCACGTGCTGCTCGACGATGTGATCGCCGCACAACCAGTTGAAGTAATACCAGTTGCGCATCTGGTATTCCATCTCCGTCATGCCTTCCTTACGGTTGCGCACCCAGACGCCACC
>JBNNED010000367.1:0-5919 GCA_050285825.1 Verrucomicrobiales bacterium
ATCCTCAAGGCCGGCCAGGTTCCCGCCCAGTTCGCGATGAAGGCCATGAGCGCCAAGGATAACGAATACATCCCGGTTGCCGAAGCCGATGCCGCCGCCATCCTCGCCCACACCAAGCTCCTCGGCCCCGGCGAAGAAGACAGCATCACCTTCACCGCGCCGGAAGCGGGCGAGTATCCCTACCTCTGCTCCTTCCCCGGTCACTTCGGCGTCATGAATGGCGTGATGACCGTGAAATAAGCTCCGCGCAGCCTGTTATTTAACGAAGCACGATCCGGCCGGGTCGTGCTTTTTTCATATCGACATCCCGTCCGCACGCTGAAAACATTCCGTAATCTCATGAAAGCGCTTCTGTCCGTCCTCCTCGTCCTGGCCCTTCCCGCCTCCGCCGCACGTCAGCCCCACATCATCATCTTTCTCGTCGATGACATGGGGCTCATGGACAGCTCCGTCCCCTTTCTCACCGATGCCGAAGGCCGACCGCGGAGCCACCCGCTCAACGAGTTCTACCACACCCCCCACCTCGCCCGCCTCGCCGAGCGCGGCCTGCGCTTCTCCCAATTCTACGCCATGAGCGTCTGCTCGCCCTCCCGCATCTCCCTGCTCACCGGCCAGAATCCCGCCCGCCACCACAGCACGAACTGGATCAACCCCAGCCGCGACAACGCCGGAGAGTTCGGCCCGCCCGACTGGAACTGGCGCGGACTCGGCAAAGACTCCCTCACCCTCCCCCGCCTCCTCCAGCAGAACGGCTACCACACCATCCACATCGGCAAAGCCCACTTCGGCCCGCGTGGCTCCGAAGGCGCGGAACCGCTCAATCTCGGCTTCGACCAGAACATCGCCGGCACCGCCAACGGCCAGCCCGGCAGTTATTACGGGACGAGAAATTACGGGAAAGGAGCCAGCGCCGTTCCCCACCTCGAGGCCTACCACGGCACCGAAACCTTCCTCACCGAGGCCCTCACCCGCGAAGCGAAAACGGCCCTCAGCCAAGCGGCCGGCGGCGAAAAACCGATTTTCCTCCACTTCGCCCACTACGCCGTCCACACCCCGTTCCAGTCCGACCCGCGCTTTGCCGGGCGCTACCGTGACTCGGGAAAAAGCAAGCAAGCCCAGGCCTTCGCCACCCTCATCGAAGGCATGGACAAGTCCCTCGGCGACCTCCTCGATCACCTCGACGAACTCGGCATCGCCGAAGACACCCTCATCTTCTTTCTCGGTGACAACGGCGGAGACGCCCCCCTCGGCGGCCCGCACGAAATCGCCTGCGCCGCTCCCCTCCGGGGCAAAAAAGGCTCCCACTACGAGGGCGGCATGCGCATCCCCTTCCTCGCCGCCTGGGCCCGCCCGCAGCCGGAAAACCCTCTCCAGCAACGACTCCCCATCACCCCAAAAGCCACCCAGCGCCAAGTCGGCAAGATCACCGATCTCTTCCCCACCATTCTTCAGCTCACCGGCATCCCCGCGCCGGAGGAGCACGTCATCGACGGTCACCCGCTCCAGTCGCTCCTCCAAGGAAAACCCGACCCCGCCCGCCCCGAAACCTTCCTCATGCCCTACCCGCACGGCCCGCACCGCAGCCACTACTTCACCGTCTGGCGCAGTGGCGACTGGAAGCTCATCCACCACGCCCTCCCCGCGCATTCCCCGAAATCACAGTCCGACGGTCGCAACTACCAGCTCTTCAACCTCGCCAAGGATCCCTCCGAGTCCCACGACCTCGCCGAAGAAGAACCCGCCATTGTCGCGCGCCTCATCGCCGAGATGGAAGCCCAACTCAGTGCCCACCAGGCTCTCCGCCCGCGAATTGACGAGGCTCAAAAAGCCGAGTGATCAGGGCTTTTTGATCAAATGGTAATACATCTGGTCGCCCAGCAAGGGCTGACCCGCCTCCGACTTCAAGCCCTTCAGGTTCAAGGCGTAAACGTAGCCCTGACGCCATTTGGGGAGCTTCACCCGCAGCTCCCGGCCATCCTCCGACCACTCCAGCCCGGGCTGGTGCTTCTCCCGGTTCATCTGCGGCGAGCCATACTGCGCATGATAGGTGTAGCGGTAGCTCTGCAAGCTGAGCCCCTGCAAGCTCTCCGGATCGGCGGCTTCACTCAAGCGGAGGACGAAGCCCCCTTCTCTCGCTTCCATCTTCTTCACGGTAAAAGCCAGGGCTTTTTCGTCCTTCACCCGTAAACGCAGCAGGCCCTCCGCGCCCGCCCAGGACAAATGCGTCTTGCCGAGCCACAAGCTCCCATCGTCCGTAAACGTCATGCGGTGATTCCCGCGCCCGAGGCTTTCGCTGTCAAAAAAGGAAATCGCCGCCCCCTGCGAGGCGCCCTCGATCCCCTCATCCATGACGAAACGAAACAACTTCGTCTGGTTCATGTCGCCCACCAAAGTCTCCTCCGCAAAGGCCCCGAAGCCCTTTTCCGGCACCACCACCGGCTGCGTCGGAGAATTCGCCAACTCCCCCTGCGGCAACAAAGCCGCCGCCGGAAAACGAAGTTTTTCCAACTCCGCCACCGGCACGTCAAGCGGGTTGCGCTGCCATCCCTCCCGCCACACCAGAGAAGCGGGATGACCGTGGAAGCCCCCCTCGCGCACGTGGTGCAACTTACTCGTGCCCAACCAATCACCTTGATTATCAGTCACCAGCAAGCGCCCCTTGGCATCGAAGCCAATGCCGTCCGGCGAGCGGAAGCCACAGGCGAAGGGTGTCATCTTTTTGCCGTCGGGCGAAATCTTCAAAACCCAGCCCCGGTAGGGCGTGCGCGAATACATGCGACCCGCTTTTTCTTTATTCTCCCCCCATTTTTCGCCGCGCATGTGCTCCCGCGGCACCCCGATCTCCTTCCACTCACCGCGAATTTCCTTGCGGATCCCCGCCCCATTCGAGGCCACATTGAGCGAAACGTAGAAATTCCCCTCCGCATCCCGCGCCGGGCCGAAAGCAAACTCGTGATAATTTCCCGTCATCCCGAAGCCATCAAAAACCGTCGCATACTCGTCCGCCACCCCGTCGCCATCCGTATCCGTCAAGCGCGTCAACTCCGGTCGCTGCATGACCAGGACATTGCGCTCGTCCTCGACCAAAATCCCCAGCGGTTCATGCAAGCCCTCGGCAAAAAGCGACCATGCCCGCTTCGCCGGATCGTAAATCATCACTTCTCCCCGGTGGAAACACGCGATGACCCGTTGGTCCGGCAAGGTCGCCAAGCCTCCGATCTGCGGATCCACTCCCGGAGGCGGCGCGATGTGCTCGATCTCGAAACGCTCCGTCCACACGTCCGCTCCCGCCAGCGAAACGCCCATCATCATCGCTAAAATCGTCTTTTTCATCAGAACTTATACATTTTGGTCCACCCTTTTCCTTTTTTCAGCACGCCACCCTCCCGCAGCTTGAGTTCGCCTTCTCCTAGCACGGAAAACGTGCGGAAGTAACTCGCCCAATCCTTCCGATAAGTCTCCTCGACCTTCACCCCGGCAATTTCGTAGCGGAAAACCACTTCTCCCAGCGTTTTGTTGAACCGATAACCACGGAATTTCACCTGCGCCGGATCAAAGTCGGCCAGCGGATGCTCTACCAGCTCCTCGACATGCAGCTCCCCTTCTTTCCGGATTTTCGCCAGACCATTGCCATTGCCCTTCCAGTAGGAATAGCCATCGATGAACTCGCCCTTCCACGCATAGCGCAGGCGACATTCCCCCGCGTCCCAGCACAGCGAGTAGCCATTGCCCAGGCGCACGGCAATAGCGGCCGGACCCGCTTGGGGCATGAAAATCCGCTGCACCTTGAGGCCCTCGCTCCGATCCGCAAAGACATCACCCTGCGTCACCGCCTCTTCCTCCAATCCCTCCGCCGCTTTCAGAATGTGCGCATGGATTTTCAGCAAATCAGCCTCTGGAACATGCGCCATGGCCGGCATTTGCACCGCCTCTTTGCGCTTCTTGCCGGGTTTGAGGCACCAGGCCACAAAATCCTCCGGTTTCTCCCGATACAAGGTGGAAATCTCGACCAATGACGGCCCCACCAGCATCTTCTGCGGCAGATGACAGGCCGAGCAATTGATCCGAAAGAGTTCTTCGCCCCCCGCCTCGTCCCCGTGCAGGGCCGCGGCTCCCATCACGCCCCACAGCGCCAGCATGATCTTCCATCGTCGCATCATAGGCCGTTAGCATACGCGAGAATTCCGCCTCGCCTTACAAGATTCTCCCCTCGCCGTCAGTCCCGCAGGCAAAGACGGAAAAAGGGCACACAATTTCCCCCGCCGGCTCCGCTCTCTCTCCAAGACAGGAAAGCGATTTCCTGAATTTCTCACTGGCGCCACGGGGGATTGTCTGCCAGATTCCCCCTAATCGTCCACCCCCCGCCGTCCCCCGTCGCCTGCCATGCCGGATTCACCACCATCACCCACGCCCGCGGAACTCCCCGAGAGTTTGCGCCAGCAGCTCGGCCAGTTCCAAAAGATCCTCTGGCGCACGAAAATCCGCGAAGCCCTCTACGCCGCGCTCGCCGGACTCCTCTTTTCCTTCCTCCTCGTTTACCTCCTCGACCGCTTTTTTCCGACTCCGGCTCTCGTCCGCCTTGCCATCCTCATCGCGGGCACCTCGCTGAGCGGGATTTTCGCCCCGTGGATGATTAACAAATGGGTCTTCAAGCACCGCCGCGAAGATCAGCTCGCCAAACTCATCTCGCGGAAATTTCCAAAACTCGGCGACCGCCTGCTCGGCATCATCGAGCTCCAGCAGCAGAACGAAAAGGCCGAATCGCTCTCGCCCGAACTCCGCCGCGCCGCCATGCGCTACGTCGCCGAGCAGGCCTCCAAGCGCGATCTCGGCGAAGCCCTCCCCGCGACCACGCAGCACAAACTCGCCCTCGGCCTCCTCGCCGGCACCGCGCTCCTCGTCGCCGCCCTCGTCTTCAATCCGAACGCCGGATTCAACGCCTTCAAACGCTGGCTTCTCCCGCTTTCCGACACCGAACGCTACACCCTGACCCAGCTCGACCTCTCCCACCTCCCCAGCCCCCTGCGCATCCCCTACGGCGAGGCTTATCAACTGCGCATCCCGCTGAAGGAGAACTCCGACCACCGCCCGGATCTCGCCCGCGCCCGCTACGGGGCCCAGGACTGGCTCGATAGTCCGCTGGCCGACGACGGCGCCTATCACTTCGAGATCCCTCCGCAGCAGAGCCAGAACATCCTCACTCTCAAAGCCGGAGACGCCGTCCACCACCTTCGCGTCGAACCCCTCATCCGCCCCGAACTCGAAGCCCTGGTGGCGGAAGTGACCCTCCCCGACTACCTCCAACTGCCCGCCCAGACGCTCGATATCCGCCACGGCGTTCTCACCGCGCTGGAAGGCGCGAGCTTCGTCCTGAAGGGCAGCACCACCCGCGCACTCGCCGAAGCCCGGCTCACCCTCGCGCCGGAAACCGCGGAGGCGACGGAAAACGAGGGTCCTGCGAAGACTCCCGCACGGAAACAGGTCGAGCTCGGCATCGACGGAGCCAGCTTCCATTCCCCACCACGCCTGGTCGATGCCACCGCTTATGAAATGCCGGTGGACTGGACCGACATCCACGGCTTGCGCGCCGCCGGTCCCTTCAGCCTGCGACTCGATCCCGTCCGCGACCAGCCGCCCGCGCCATACACCCGGGGGCTGGGCAAGCAAATCGTGATGCTGCCGGAAGAAAGCCTCGATTTTGAAGCCATCGCCGAGGACGACTTCGGCCTGAAAGAACTCGGACTCGCCTGGAAGGGAGAATTCACCAAACCGACCGACGCCCAGCCCGCCGTCGGCGAAATTCTCCTCAAAAAAGGCGGCCCGGCCCAGAGCAACCTCAGCGAGGCCGTCACTTTCTCGCCGAAAGCGCACGGCATTCCGCCCCAGAAGCTCCTCCTCACCGCCTTCACCCGCGACTAC
>JBNNED010000368.1:0-5430 GCA_050285825.1 Verrucomicrobiales bacterium
TGTCGGAACTCAGGAGGTATCTTTGACGTCCCCACCATCACCAGCGAGCTGGAAGCTCTGGAAGCCAAAATGACCGAACCCAGCTTCTGGGATGATTCGGAAAAAGCCCAGGGCGTCGTCGGCGAGGCCAACGCCATCAAGCGCAAGCTCAACCCCTTTCTCGATCTCGAAAAACGCTTCGGGAACCTCACGGCCGCCATCGAGCTGGCCCAGGAATTCGACGACCTCGATTCCGCCCAGGAAGCGAACGCGCTCTATCAGAAAGTCTCGAAAGACCTCGAAGCCTTCGAGCTCCTCACCCTACTTGACGGCCAATCCGACCCCAACAACGCCTACCTCACGATCCAGGCCGGCGCGGGGGGAACGGAGGCCTGCGACTGGGCTTCGATGCTGCTGCGGATGTACACGCGCTGGGCCGAGCAAAACGACTTCACCGTCACCACCACGGACTACGCCGAGGGTGAGGGCGCGGGCATTTCCTACGCCTCCCTGAAGATCGAAGGCCCTTACGCCTACGGCTACCTCAAGGCCGAGCGCGGCGTCCACCGACTCGTGCGCATTTCGCCCTTCGACTCCGCCGGCAAGCGGCACACCTCCTTTGCCGCCATCGACGTCACGCCGGAAATCTCGAACGACATTAAAATCGAAGTTCCCGACTCCGACGTCGAGATCCAGACCGCCCGCTCCGGAGGTGCCGGTGGCCAGAACGTCAATAAAGTGGAAACGGCCGTCATCCTGAAGCACAAGCCGACCGGCATCGTCATTCGCTCGACACAGGAACGTTCCCAACTCCGCAACCGCGAGCTCGCCTGGGAATTACTCAAAGCCAAACTCTACCAGATCGAAGAAGACAAGCAGAAGGCCGACGCCGACCGCACTTACTCCGAAAAAGGGGAAATCGGCTGGGGAAACCAGATCCGCTCCTACGTTTTCCAACCCTACCAGATGGTCAAGGACCTCCGCACCGGGGAGGAAACCGGCAACATCCAAGCCGTCATGGACGGCGGACTCGACGCCTTCATCGAAGCGATGCTGCGCGGCAAAAAACGGGGAGAGAACGACAAGGACGAGTGAGCTCTGACTCGATTTCCTGAGAGAATCACGCCCCGAAGGCGGTAAGCCTCTCATGATTTCCAGAAAAGGACTCCTCGCACTCGCTCTCCTCATCTTCGCCCCGTCCCTCCTCGCCGCCCCGCCCGCTCCCAGCCAGGCGGACGTTGCCTACGGCCCGCACGAGCGGAACCGACTCGATTTCTGGCAAGCAGAAGCCGAGGGGCCGCGTCCTTTGCTCGTTTACATCCACGGCGGTGGCTGGACCCAGGGCGACAAAAGCAAAAACCTCCCTGAGATCGGCTACTACCTCGAAAAAGGGATCTCGGTGGCTGCCATCAACTACCGTTACTCCACGCAGGCCCCCCTTCCCGCCCCCGTCCACGACGCCGCCCGCGCCATCCAGTTTCTCAAAACCAAAGCCGACGAGTGGAAGCTCGATCCCGAGCGCTTCGTCCTCACCGGCGGAAGTGCCGGAGCCTGCACCTCGATGTGGATTCTCCTCCACGACGACCTAGCCGACCCCACTGCGAGCGACCCCGTGGCGCGCGCGTCGAGCCGGGTCGCCGGAGCCGCCGTTTACATCGGGCAGACTTCCATCGACCCCAAGCAATCGCGTGAGTGGCTCGGCGACAAGGTTTTGGAGCATCGCATGATCAACCTCGCCGTGGGCGAAAAAACGATGGCTGACTGCCTGAAAAACTACGCCCGCCACGAAGCGACCTTCCGTGAATTCAGCCCTTACACCCACCTCGACGCCGCAGATCCGCCGCTTCTCATGTTTTATTTCGGCAGCGACGCCCTCCCTTCGAAAAACGGCGGCCACGGCATCCACCACCCGGAATATGGTCGCCAACTCCAGAAAAAAGCACGCCAGCTCGATCACGACACCCGCTTTGAGCTGCTCAAAAAACGTCCCGCGAAGGTCTTCGAACTCATCCGACCCTTCGTCCTGGAAACCCTGCTCGACGAAAAGCCCTGATCAGCCTTGGCGTAGCAAGACCATGAACTGCAAGGGCTCCAAGCTGAGCCCCTCGCTCGTAATCACGCTCTGACCCGAGATGATATCGACGAGGAATTTTCTCACTCCGAGTTGACGCAGTTGCGGGGCGGCCAAATTCTGAGGCTGCTCGCTGAAATTCGCCACGCAGAACACGACCTGATCGTTCGTCGTGCGAAAATATGCGAAAACGTGCTCGTTACCGAGATCGACCACACGCGTGTCGCCTTTCGCAATCGCTTCGTTGCCCAGGCGGATCCGGCTCAACTTGAGAAAACCTTCGTAAATCCGCTGCTCGACCGAGCCTGCGACTTGTCGCAGCTCCGCTTTTTGCCAATCGAAAGGCGGACGGTGGACCCAGCGCGAGTCATGCGCCTTGCCCGGCTGCTCACGATAGGAAAAGTCATTCAGCAGCCCGATCTCTTCCCCCAGGGAAATCAGTGGAATGCCACCAATCGTGAAGCTGACACCATGCAGGAGGTGAATCCTTCGCAAGGCCAGCTCGATCACCTCTTCCCGTCCGTCAGCCAGCGCCCGACCAAGCCCGCAGAGCGAAGCCGTCGTGCCGCAAACCCGCGCATCTCCCGTCTTCGGATCGTCCTGAAACACTTCCCCTTCGGCGAAACTCGCTTCGTGGCGACCGAGGTAAAATAGATTGAGAAAATGGCGGTGACCGTGGGGATCGATGCCGACTTCACCCGCATCCCCGTTGTCAAAACCCCAGCCGATGTCATCGTGCGAGCGCACGTAGTTCACCCAGGAACAACCCGGCACGATGTCCAGCCGCTTGCGCATCGAATGCTGGAGCAGGCGCGCTCCACGCGTCGCCAGCGACTCCCATAAGAGAGCCATCATCAAGGGGTTATAAGAAATCTGGCACTCCTCTGGCGCGATGTAGGATTTGATGTCGTCCGGCGCCACGATGGCCTCCGATTTGAAGACCATGCTGGGAGCCACGACGCGCGCCACGGCGTTGAAGGCCTGGATGAGGATGTGGGCCTCGGGGAGATTCTCGCAGCTCGTCCCTTTTTGCTTCCAAATGAAAGGCACGGCGTCCATGCGCAGCACCTCGACCCCCTGATTGGCGAGAAAAAGCATTTCCCCCGCCATGGCATTGAAAACCTCGGGATTCCGGTAATTCAGATCCCATTGATAGGTGTGGAAGGTCGTCCAAACCCACTTTTTCAGGCGGTGGACGTAGGTGAACGAACCCTCGTGCTCGTCCGGAAAAATTTCGCGCAGATGGCGTTCATACTGATCCGGCTCGTCCCGCGAATCGAACATCAAATAATAGTCCTGACAGGTCTCGTCGCCCTCTTTCGCCGCTTCCGCCCAGTCATGTTGATCCGAGGTGTGATTGAATACGAAGTCCAGCACGAGCGAGATCCCCTGTCGCCGCAGCTCGGCACTCAAGTCCTGCAAATCGCTCATCGAACCAAGCCCGCGATCCAGCTCCCGATAGCTATTCACGGCATAGCCGCCATCATTATCCCCCTCAGGCCGCGCGTAAATCGGCATGAGGTGCAAATAAGTGATCCCGAGCTCCTTCAAATACGGGATTTTCTCCTTCAGGCCCACCAAATCCCCGGCAAAGAGGTCGACATAAAGCATCCCACCGATGAGATGACCCGATTGGAACCACGTCCGGTCGGCCTCCCGCATGGCGTCGATCCCTTTCCAATCCGCAGGGCGCGCCAGCCAAGCTTCCGCCATTTTCTCAACGAGTCGCTCCAGATGATAGTAAAAATCGAAATGGTGGCCGTAGAGTTCGAAGAGGCGGGAAAGCAGGGTTCCGAAATGCCGTTCCAGTCGGTACTCGAAGGACTTCCACTCTTCACCCGCGACCTGATCCGGGAAGGTCTTCCGCAGAAAATCCTTCATCCGGTCCAGCGTGCGGGCCGTTTGTCGCTCGGAAACAATCATATCAGGCGGGAGAACTCACCTCATCGCTTTCACAATCCAGCAAACGCCGCGCCATCAGGAGAGAACCGACAATGCCAGCCTGCTGATCCAGCTCCGGGGTTGTCAGATACCGGTCCAGAGCCGGCAAACTCCAATACCCGCCCGCCAGTTCCTCAAAATCCCGCCGCACCCGATCGACCAGGCCCGCCACCTGCGACACCCCGCCACCGAGAATGATGACATCCGGGGACCAGGCCGCCGTCAGACTGACACATCCGGCCGCGAGATACTTCGCCTGCAAGTCCCAGGCCTCATGCGTTTCCGGCAGCTCCTCGCCCGGCGCCTCCCAGCGTTTTTGGATGGCCGGTCCGCTCGCCCGCCCTTCCCAACACGAAGGGTGGAAGGGGCAGACATTGGTGGATTTGCCAAAATCCCGATCGTAATCCGGCACGACGAGATGCCCGATTTCAGGGTGCATGCGACCGTGCAAGAGCTGGCCGTCATTCAAAAAAGCCCCGCCAATTCCCGTGCCGATGGTGACGTATGCGACGTAGCGTAAGTTTCTTCCCGCTCCGTATTCCGCCTCCGCGAGCACCGCCGCGTTGACATCGGTTTCAAAAGCCACCGGGACCGGGCGGTCCATCTTCTTACGCAGCGCTTCCACCACGTTGAAGCCGGTCCAGCCTTCTTTCGGCGTGGTCAGGATCGACCCGAATCCCGGCGAGCGCGGGTGGACATCGGCCGGACCAAAAGTCCCGATCCCCATCGCCTGCACCGGACCGTAGGACTCCGCCGCTTCCGCAAAGAAATCCGCCGCCTCCCGCACCGTCCTTTCCGGATCGTTTCCCGTCGGAAAACGCCGCTCCATCAAGGGCTCCGCCGGATCGGTGGCCACCGCGCAGACATACTTCGTCCCCCCGGCCTCGATCCCGCCCAGCAAGGGGCTGTTTTCTTTCTCGTTCATGATCCTACGCTTCCTCCCCGGTGTGAATTGTCAAGTCCGCGGACAGCACCGATTCCTCCCCTTCTCCATCCGGCTCCAGTCCCTTTGCGCTCTTCGGGATGAAAATATCGCTGTCGAAACGGTAGGCCTGAATCCCTTCCCACAGGCCCGCGAAATTGGGCTTCTCCGCGACATAGACGCTCGGCAAGTCCCGCGCGGAATCCAAATCCTCCGCGTGATCCGCCCCCAGCACTCCGAGAAAATGCCCCGACAAAGCTCCGTGATCGCTCGCCCGGCGCGCGTAATACAAGACGCGATCAAAAGGAATCCCCCAGCGCAAAGCCACGTAACGCGTCGACTGCCCCTTGCCCGAACGCAGCGGCACGACATCGAGCAAACTCCGCTGCGTCAGCAAAACCTTCACCGGCAAATGCTCTTCCCGCAACATCCTCACCAGGACATTGCGCGCCGGAGCCACGCCCTCCTCCCAATGGTAGGAAATTTTGTACGGGTGCTGACAATCCGGCTCCTGCAG